>JAIYEJ010000023.1 GCA_027487055.1 Methylotenera sp.
GATGCGGCTCTAATTCTTCAATTATCTCCATGGCGCGCAGTTTAGGTGCACCCGTGATTGACCCACCCGGAAAGCATGCTCTGAGTACATCGACAGATGTGTTGTTGGGCTTTAATTTACCCACAATAAAGCTTGTTAAATGGTGAACATTAGCAAAGCTTTGAAGCTGAAAAAGCTTATTCACTTTAACACTGCCAACTGCACAAGTTTTGCTTAAATCATTTCTGAGCAAATCTACTATCATGAGATTTTCCGCCTTATCCTTCAGGCTCGTCAATAGCTCGTTTGAGTATGCTAAATCTTGCTCTGCATCGCCCGACCTAGGGCGTGTGCCTTTAATGGGGCGCGTTGCGACGTGCCTCCCAGTAGTTTGTAAAAAGCGTTCTGGGGAATCAGACAGCACCTGAAAGTTTTCAGTCTCATTCAGCGGCAGTTGCATATATGCCATAAATGGCGCGGGGCTAATTTCACGTAATTTTTGGTACATGGTCCAGCTATCGCCCGATACTTTTGCAGAAAAACGCTGTGCCAAATTAACTTGGTAGCAATCGCCCTCTTTAATATAATTTTTAACCTTAGAAAAAGCCGTTTTATACATTGGTTCTGGCAAGTTAGACTTCACATCAGAATTCACTTGAAAGCGACTTAAATCAATATCACTTGTATTAACATCATTTGCATCAACATTATTTAATGGCGCTCTGGAGGCCTTATCGAATAGAGCTTCCAGCCTTGTCCAGTTCTTATGTGTCTCATCATTAAACCCGTGCGAAATTAAATGGCTACATTTTTCTCGATGATCAATAACCACTGCCCAGTCATAAACCCCAACCATCATTTCTGGAATTCCTGCTGCTGGCATAGCTTGATTTGGCAGTTTTTCTAAGCGCCTGCCTAAGTCATATGCAAAATAACCTAATGCCCCACCTGCAAATGGTAGTGTTGTGCCTGCAACAGGCGACCCGCCATCCGGAAACAGCACCCCCACTTTAGGGGTTTTATAATGAGCTAAGATGCTTTTGAGCAGCAAAAATGGATCTTCTTCAGAATATTCAACTTTTGCATTCTCTTTAATCGTTGTGTACTTTCCTTTTGTCACAAGCGTGATAAAAGGCTCTGCCACCAAAATATCATACCTTCCATACTGGCTTCCAGCCTTGCCTGTCAGTGGATTAATGGCCTGACCACTATCGAGCATCATTGCCCAAGGCAAATGTGCAATAGGTGCAAATAAGCGCGCACTGTCATGATAATAAGTAAGTGTATGTTTAAGCATGGATTTTTTGCTTAGTTTCAAGCTTATTTAAAGATTGAACTTGGTTTAAAGAGAGGTATAAATGTGCTACCGCATATGCAGGAAAACATACTTCCATGGCTTGATAATCATCAAAATGGTTCTCTAACACTTGCGAAACTGGCAAGTAAGTATGTCCCAACCCTTCTGCTAAATTTTTTACTAAAAAAGCACCTGCGCCTGCACCAATAATCGGCACATTAGGTTTTAAATTTTTTAACTGTTTTAAAATGGCTGACTTTATTTGGGCAATTTGCATAGTTCTGCATATAATCGCTAAATCTATCCAGTCTTTCAAAGACCTATCTTCAACATCATGGCCAACCATACGCGCTAAGCGCCTTGCAGACTCGAGTACAGATTTGCCTTGTCCATCCGCCGTGTCAGCCATATCTGCATCTTGCGGCAACTCACCAGTTAAACGATACACATCAGCCATGGTGGCAAAATACTCGGCAGCTACATTGGTTTCGACACCATTAAAAAATAGTTTATTGCCTAAAGCCATCACTGGCGTACGTATTACCCCTGTATATACTAAGTAATCACTTTGCATGCGCTCTGCGTCAGAAACGCTAGTTGTAAACACTTTTCCAGATTGGATAGGAATGATATCTGTTGTAGTACTGCCAATGTCGATAAATATTGCCTCTTGTGCATACTGAGCAAGCACACTTGTGCTCGCATGCCAATTTGCTGAGGCTATATGCATACTTAACACTGAAACCTGCTTAAAATCCACAAAACCATGGTTTGCTGCATAAAACTTAACATTTTTACCATCACCAATCAGTAAGCGATTTACTGTATTTGCAATTTTAAGCACACCACTATGTCGATTGGGAAATAGATCAACTAATTCACCTGTCATTGTGACGACATGTAGTACATCATTTGGTATGACTTGAAATGTAGTGAGTATCTCCGCAATTGCCTTTTGTAAGTGCTTTAAGCCACGCCATAGCAGGCAAGGTAATTGAAGCACTTGCAATAGCTCTCCATCAGCGGTCAAACTGACCGCTTTGACGTTTGCGCCACCAATATCCCAACCAATAACATGGACATTTGATGCCTTAAAATTATTTAAATCAAGCATGAATAATCGCTTTATTTTTCATGATTTTTGGCCAAACAAAATCAGGTTTTGTGAGCATATTGATAATCAACTCTGCAAGGTTGACTCCTGTTGCTTTATATAAGCCGGCATAACTTGTGGTGAGGCGCGGGTTAATTTCTACCACGCAAACTTCATTGCCCTTAACAAGCACATCAATACCCACATAACCTGCTAGATCAGGCATTGCATGGGCAATTTTTTTTGCAATTTTTTGAAATTCTTGCCAATGCACTTTCATACCATTCACTACACATCCTTTAAATTTAAGCTGTTTATTTTCTATAGTCACCAATTGTGAATTGCAGCTTAAAATTTCAGCATTTCCTTTGTGCATCACACAAGAAATACTGGCATGTGAGCCCTCTTGAAACGCTTGTATCACATGCGTATGTTGTCTACCGTTTTCTAAAAGCCAGTTTTGCAATTCATCACAATTATCAAAACATGCGGTATCACCACAACCCGCACCATCATTAGGTTTTGCAAGCCAAGAGATATCAGATTTTTGCCAATCGTCATAAGTGTATGTGGGAATTGTACTAATACCCGCTTTTTGTAAGGCCATACAAGTTGTTAGCTTTTCACTTGTCACTTTCACTGAAACCAATCCGCAACCTAGTATTTTCTTGCCATGACGTACCGCTATTAGGGTTAAATTATGCAACAAACCATCTGTTTCTGGGGCAATAATCCATACTGCATCTGCACGTTTAATTTGTGCTTCCCATATTTTCCAAATATCGTCTTTACATTGTACTAATGTACAATTAGTCACATTGTTAGGGGGCTTCAAACGAGCATCCGCAGTTGTATATACCTGATATGGCAATTGAGATAGATCTCTTAATAAGGCATCGCGCATTAAAGCGCCTTCTTTTACGAGCGACTCTGGCAGTTGCTCTGCACATAAACCACCACCAGTGATAAACTCACACACAAATATTTTTTTTATTAGTTTATTTTGCATATTATTCCAGTAATAGATTTACTAAACGGCGTTGTAGTGCATGCAAAAAAAGGCCTGCGGCAACATTATCAGCCGATACAATCACAACTAAGCGCGTCTTACCAACCTTTAGATGTGGTTAAAAGCCTACTCGATTTTTATCCATTCACGCAATTATATATCGCTGATCTAAATGCAATTCAAAAATTAAACAGTAGTTACGCAACTAATTTAGAAGTTATTAAAGCCATACAACAACAATATCCAAAGCTTACTCTCTGGCTAGATGCTGGAATAAGCAATAGCGAAGAATTAGATATGTGGGATAAGCTAAAAGCAAAAATAGTCTTGGGAAGTGAAAAGTTTACAAGTATTGGCAATTACTTATCACTAAGCTCTACAATCAAAAACTCTATTTTATCCTTAGATTTTTTTGTAGATGGTTATCATGGTCCTGCTGAATTGCTAACGCATCATGAGTATTGGCCGCAGGATGTTATTGTGATGACTCTTGTCAATGTGGGCGTAAATAGCGGAATTAATATAGAACTATTAAATAAGATGAGAGAAAACGCAGAAGGCTTTAATCTTTACGCGGCTGGCGGTGTAAGGAATATTGACGATTTAAATCTACTTAAATCTATGCACATAAATGGCGCATTATTAGCAACATCTTTACATCAACGACAAATCACTACTGATGACATAAATGCAATCTTAAACGAATAAAAAAACCCGAGATAATAACCCGGGTTTTAATAAAGCATTAAAGATTACTCTAGGTTTGCGTGTATTGCGCGCATACCTTCTTCTGTGAGGCCTTTTGCATGGATTAACTCAGAAATTGCACCTTCTAAGAATATCAATGTAGAAAGTTCAAACTGTGAACCCATCGGCATACCATTTACCAATGGGAAACTATCATCTTGACCTACTTGCACGACTAAATCAGCAACATCCGCCATTGCAGATGATTTTTTCATTGAAATCACAGCTAATTTAGCACCCACTTCTTTTGCTTTTTTAACAAATGGTAATAAGGTTGCAGTCCCCCCAGAGCCAGACACTAAAATCAATAAATCGCCAGCTTTAATTGCAGGTGTTACTACCTCACCTATCATGTATACGCTATAACCAGAGTGTACCAAACGCATCGCAAAAAAACGTGATACTAATAAAGAACGACCTGCGCCGCCAATAAAGATACTGCCCGCTTGTTGCACTTCTTTGAGTAATTCGCCCGCTTTACTTTTATCTGTCGCATTTAAAATGCGTGTTAAGTTATCTAAAATAAACTGTTGATGATCCATCGTAATATATCCTCTTTTAAAGAAAGCCTTAGCCTTTTAAGTGTATAAAAAATCCCGACGCATTACTGGGTCGGGATTTTTAATTGCTCATGTCAATAATTGCTTATTGATATTGGTTTGATTAAAACCGTAGAATTAACCGTGAGCGATTTTTGTGATTTCTGCAGCAGAAGCAGCAGGATCAGCAGCACCGTAAATAGCAGCGCCAGCAACGATGATAGAAGCACCAGCGTCACGTACTTGTGCAGCTGTACCAGCTTTAACACCACCAGCAACAGAGATATCAACGCCTAATTTCAAACCAGCAACCATTGCTAAGTCAGCAAATGGCGTTTGGCCAGCAGCTTGTTGGTCTAAACCAGTGTGTACGCCAATGATGTGTGCACCTAATTTAGCAACTTCTTTAGTACGCGCTTCTTTGTCACCTACGTTGATCAAGTCAACTTGTGCTTTTTTGCCGTATTTGTTTGCAACATCGATTACGCCTTTGATTGTACCGATATCAGCACAGCCAAGAACTGTACAGATATCTGCACCAGCTTTGTAGAATGGCTCAGCTTCGTAGAAGCCAGCATCCGTTGTTTTTAAGTCAACTAAGATTTTGTTATTTGGGAACTTGGCACGTAATGTTTCTAATAATTTGATACCGTTGTGCTTAATGCATGGTGTACCAATTTCTAAAATATCTACGTGTGGTGCAACTGTAGCTGCTAATGCAACTGTTGCGTCAAAATCTAATGAATCTAATGCCATTTGGGTTTGTGCCATGGTGTACTCTCCAATTAAAAAATTATAATACATTAAAAAATTAATGCATCTTATTAAAAAATAATGTAACTATTTGATTAATTACAAAATCTACTTCAAATTACAACTAAAATCTATTGCTTAGAGCTATAAAATTTGGTTTATTTTTATTAACTATTAAGCCTGCATAAAGCCGAACACAGAATGTTAAGTGTACAACGTGATTATGTCAACGTTAATACACAAAATCGCGGCTTATTCTCCCATTTAGGGGATATGTCGCCACTTAAATTCGATTAAAGTTTAGCAGCTAAAGCAGTTTCAAGTTTGCTTTGGTCTGCTACGAAACCGCGAATACCCTCTGCTAACTTTTCTGTTGCCATTGCATCTTGATTTAATGCAAAACGAAACTCTTCTTCTGTCATTTTTGCTGGTGGAGTTTTTGTTTTGCCGCCATCTGTAAGTACTTGCACTAAAGTGCCTTCTGTTGCAGCCAATTCTTGCAATAAGTTTGGTGACACAGTAAGGCGATCGCAACCTGCTAAAGCAATCAACTCCCCAGTATTACGGAATGAAGCACCCATTACGACCGTTTTATAGCCGTGTTCTTTGTAATACTGGTAAATTGCACGTACAGATACAACACCTGGGTCTGTTTCTTGTGTGTATGTTTCGCCAGTTTTTGCTTTGTACCAGTCTAAAATACGGCCAACGAATGGTGAAATCAAGAATACACCAGCCTCTGCACAAGCACGCGCTTGGCCAAAACCGAATAATAATGTGAGGTTACATTGAATGCCTTCTTTTTCCAAAATTTCACCCGCTTTAATTCCTTCCCATGTTGAAGCCAACTTAATCAACACGCGATCTTTACCGATGCCTGAGTCAGCATAAAGTTGAATCAATTTACGGCCTTTAGCAACCATTGCATCTAAGTTGAATGACAAACGCGCATCTACTTCAGTAGAAATACGGCCTGGCACCACTTTAGTGATTTCAGCTCCAATCAATACAGCTAGTTTGTCAGCTGCATTTTCGATTTGCTGCTCTTTAGAACCACCTTGTGCTTTTGCATATGCAATTGCAGTTTCAATTAAAGGCGCATATTCTGGAATTTGACTTGCTTTTAAAACGAGCGATGGGTTTGTAGTCGCGTCTACTGGCTTTACACTTTTAATGGCCTCTACGTCGCCGGTGTCGGCCACGATAGTTGTCATTGCTTTCAATTGGTCTAATAAATTCGCCATTGCATCCTCCTAAAAATTGATTATTCAGTCTTATATAAAATCTAGCCGCACATTATATCTTAAAAACATTAAATTCAATACGTTTAAACTCACATTAATGCATGCAAAAGCAAGGTGGCCACAGTCAAATCCGCACTTGTGCCAGGGTTGAGTCCGCGTTTTTTGAGCGCATAGTCAAAAGCCATTAACTGTGATAAATAATTTTTAGGATTATACGATTTTAAAAACGCTGACTCATGCGATGCTGCCTCGTTTTTAACTAAATTAGCAATCGTATCACCAAATTTTCGTACGATGTGCGTATCTGGGAATTGACTCATATAGTGCAAATGCACTGCGCTTGCTGCCCAAGCAGGTCGTTGCCAAAGCGCTAGCGCTTGTTGATAGCAGACTAGGCCATCGATAATATCTGCGAAATTATTTGCATACTGCTGTGCAATCATATCGCGTGGCGCAGCCACTTGCATAGCCTTTAATAAATTACAAGTAACAGGCTGATGCACGTCAAAGCAATCGCTAGCACCCAAGCCAGCAGGGTTTGCCAATGTAATTGCTTTAAAAACATGTGCCGCATCTTGCTGTGTGGTGTTAGCCAAAACTTGCTGGAGCCTAGCAAAAAAATAATCGTTTCCCTCGCCCAAAGCTGCTTGCAACATAGGTGCGCAAAGTAAAATGACACCCAAATTAGTGTTGCAATGCACAGCTTTATGCGTCGCTTCTACACTTATTAAAATGCGCTCACCTAAACTCAAATCCGGTTTGGCGATGACTTCCGACACTACCTCTGCACTCTGCACGAAATCTTGCACTGTCATGCCATGGCCATCTGCAAAGATGTGCACATTGCCCGGCTTAAGCGCCTCTAACTCACCGATGCATGCTGCTTTAAAGGCATGCGCTAAATCGATTTTTTTTATCATTAATTGATTTAAATTAACTATCTAATTTTAAAATTTTATGTATGAATTATTTCTATTGCTGCTTCTAAGCTTTACTTAAAAAATCATCTACCAAAACTTGTGCGACATTTACGTTTGTAGCGCTCTGCAAGCCGCGCCATGCCGGTATGCTATTAACTTCGAGCACCCAAAGCTTGCCTGTTGCATCGCGGATAATATCCACACCACAATAGGCAATATCGATAGCTTCTGCAGCCTTAATAGCTAATTCAAGCACATCTGCTTCATCTGCTGCTTTGCATTCTGCACCTTGCGCCACATTATGTAACCAGCCCTCACCACTGCGGCGCATGGCCGCAACTGCTTGATTAGCCACAACAAATACACGGTAGTCATGCTTATGATGCCCTGTATCTATAAATTGCTGTAAATAAAATACGCCATCTACAAAGTCATCCATCGGCAATGGTAACTTTGCTGTATCGACAAGCCGCACGCCTTCTCCTTGCGAACCAAATAGTGGCTTAATAACAAGTTTATTATGTTTTAAAACTTGCTCTTGATGAATCATCTTATGGGCAATACTTCTTGATTCGCACACCCAAGTGGCTGGCGTATTAATGTTAGCTTGATGCAACAAAAAACTAGTCATGGCTTTATCAACGGTGCGCTCAATCGCCCTGCCATCGTTATAAATATTGACACCTAGCGTTTTGAGCATATGCAATATATTTAAGCGCGTAATGACTTGTGGCAAGGTGCCGCCAGTCACGCCACGCACAAAGGCTGCTTTTGGTAAATGATTAAATTGCGGAATTTGAATATGTGGCTGCTGCCCTGACAAATCGATTAAGCAATCTTGTAGCGAAACAAATATTGCTTCTACACCTCTAATTGCAAAAGCCTGCTTTAGTTGCGCGCCATGCCAGCCCGCATCGTCTGTATATATGGGGATGCGCATTAATAAAACACTTTAAAAAAACATAATATGTAATTGATTTAATTATTAAAAGACTTATTGATTAAAGCCTGATTAAATTCTCCACCTTCAAAATGTTGTCCTGTTTCAAGATTACAAATCAGTACTTTTGCTGGTGAGAAAAGTAAAGGATCAATTTGATAAAAGTCCATATTATAAGACTTGAATACTTCAGCAAAGGTCTTACCGTAATCTTTTGATGAGTTACTTGGCAGATCTTGAGCTAGTTTTTTAGCCTCTGCATCATCACATTTCACATTTAGTGTGACATATCCACCAAATAAAATCGCATCATTGGTACGCCCCATCGCCGTCATAAAATCATTTGAAGTGGGACACAAAACTGCAACTCCACTACCGCTCACAATTTTTTCTAAAGGAAAATGAATGGTGTGCGCTTTGTGTAGCGCCACTTCTAATACACGCCCTACAATTTGCACCACACCCGCAATGCTGCTAGTTGGCGTTAAAATTAGGGTTAAGTTTTCTGGCTTTATTTGAGTATCTTTACAGACTTTTTCAATGACCTCTGTAGGTGGCACTTTATCTGTTTCTAATACTAGTACAGTTTTTTCTGCTTTGTCTTTATAGTTAAGTTCTTTAAATAAATCTTCGCGTTGCGCAATACTTCTTGCTGGACCAGAACCCAATGAAAAAAACTTTTCGTGCTGCAAACTCCAACCCGCATACTGACTGCCAAGGCAGGCTAATACAGGGTTTTCTGACTGCACATGAATACTTGCAGTCCATCCATGAATATTCGCGCTTTCTGCCAAACTTGCTTGTCCTAGGCCACCCATACAACTCTCTGCAATTA
>JAIYEJ010000337.1 GCA_027487055.1 Methylotenera sp.
AAATGTGCTGCAAAAAAAATACCTGTGCTGGTCGACCCTAAAGGCACCGATTACAGCAAATACCAAGGTGCAACTGCGCTCACGCCAAATAAAAAAGAAACCGCAGAAGCTTGCGGTGTAAGCACACAGGATGCTGATTTAATTAAAAAAGCATCTCATTTAAAAACCAAACTTGGGCTTGAATTTCTTGCCGTCACACGTGGTGAAGAAGGCATTACGCTAATTGACAGCGACACTAAAAACGGCACCCATCACTTGCCCGCAACCACACGCCAAGTATTTGACGTTTCTGGCGCGGGAGATACCGTCATTGCAACCTTAGCCGCTGGCTTGATGCATGGTTTATCAACATTACAGAGTTTAGAACTTGCAAACATTGCTGCAGGCGTTGTGGTAGGCAAGGTTGGTACCGTGCCGATTACAAAAGCTGAACTGATTGAAGCGTTAAGTCTACAAGACTCTAACGAGCAAGCGCATAAAATTTGTAATATGGCAGAGCTTCTACACAAAGTAGAGGCTTGGAAGCAAACCAAACAAAAAATTGTATTCACCAACGGCTGTTTTGATTTATTGCATGCGGGCCATGTTACCTATTTAGAAGCCGCAAAAAAACACGGTGATAAGCTTATTTTAGGCCTCAATACCGATCGCTCTGTGCGAGCACTTAAAGGCAAAACACGACCCGTTGTGAGTGAGCAAGATCGTGCCCGCGTACTTGCAGCATTGATGAGCGTAGACGCTGTGATTTTGTTTGATGAAGATACCCCCATTAAACTCATTAAAGCGGTAAAGCCCAATGTGATTGCCAAAGGCAGCGACTATACGGCAGATCAAGTGGTAGGTGGCAAAGAAGTGAAAAGCTGGGGTGGTGAAATTGCTTTAATTGATTTGGTTGAGGGCAGAAGTACCACCAATCTCATCAAAAAAATGCATGCTTAGGCGCGACTTAAATCAATTGCTTAATTTAAGCCTGCTTTAGACACAAAACTAGCCAAAAAACTCGTTAACGCCCAATCGGATAATAGTCAATACCATGTGCTGCCACTAGTTTTGGTGCGTATAAATTGCGCCCATCAAACACCACGCTAGATTTAAGCTGCTGTTTAATATATGAAAAATCTGGACTTCTAAACTCTTTCCATTCTGTCACAATCACTAGCGCATCAGCATTTTTCAACACTGTATTTTGATTCTCACCAAAAGTTAAGCCTGCTACATCTTTAAAAATTCGCTTTGCTTCATGAATGGCAACTGGGTCATAGGCGGATACAGTTGCACCCGCTGCTAGCAAATGCTCAATCACAATTCGACTTGGAGCTTCGCGCATGTCGTCGGTATTTGGCTTAAAAGCCAAG
The DNA here is from genome assembly GCA_027487055.1 of Methylotenera sp. Classification (GTDB taxonomy): domain Bacteria; phylum Pseudomonadota; class Gammaproteobacteria; order Burkholderiales; family Methylophilaceae; genus Methylotenera_A. The sequence goes on from JAIYEJ010000337.1 coordinate 1,356, forward strand.
CCCCATAATGCAAAGTGTTTGCCTTGTAAGTTATCTTTAAAATGTCGTTTAATTTTGCGCAATAACACTTGTTTTTGCGCGTCGTTTGCCAACTCAACCGCATTCAGCACTTTTAAGTCATAATCTTTTGCTTGAGCGCTAGTAATCAATGCTTTGACATCTTTGGGAAAGCAAGAGCCACCATAACCGCAACCCGCGTATAAAAAGTCGTAACCAATGCGCGGATCCGAGCCGATGCCTTTTCTAACAGATTCGATATCTGCGCCTAATAGCTCCGCTAAATTTGCGAGCTCGTTCATAAAACTAATGCGTGTTGCCAACATCGCATTCGCGGCATATTTAGTTAGTTCGGCTGAGCGCACATCCATCGTCACCAAGCGCTCGTGGTTGCGCTGAAATGGTGCGTATAAGCCTCGCATCAGGTGCAGAGCTTGCTCATCATCAGCACCAATTACAATGCGATCTGGGCGCATAAAATCTTCTATCGCTGCACCTTCTTTCAAAAACTCTGGGTTAGATATAACACTAAAAGGTACATCTACGCCACGCTCTTTTAAAGCTTGCGTAATGGTTGCGCTCACTTTATCTGCAGTACCTACAGGAACGGTCGATTTATCTACCACCACTTTATAATCGCTCATATAGCGACCAATATTTTTTGCCGCATCAAGCACGTATTTCAAATCAGCAGAGCCATCTTCATCTGGCGGTGTACCTACTGCAATAAACTGAATCGTGCCATGCCGCACGGCAACTTCAGCATTGGTAGTAAATTTTAAACGTCCTGCTTCCACATTACGACGCACCATATCTAACAAACCTGACTCGTGAATTGGAATCCCACCTTCTTCTAAAATTTTTATTTTTGCAGCGTCTACATCCATACACAGCACATCATTACCGACCTCAGCAAGACATGCCCCTGACACCAAACCCACATAGCCTGTTCCTACAACTGTAACTTTCATACTATCTGCTTTCTACTTTTATATGTTTTAAATTTCGCCCTAGTAATGCACTGTTGATTTCCGCAATTAAACTAGCCACATTGTCTTGCTCGTTCCTCACTGGCACGACAACAGGTAATGCTTGTAAATTTAATGACATCTTAACTTCCAATTATTTCATTTATATTTTTAACTACGTTTATTTTATTGTTATTACAATACGCTTCCCAGTCAAACACTTCTGTCCAACCACTCAAAAACACAAAGTCTAAGCCCGCACCTACAGATGCCTGATGATCATATTTACTGTCGCCCAAAAACAATGCTGGTAATTGAATGTTGCCATTCGCAATTTCTCTTGCCAATACATGTTCTTTTTGATCTGGTCCACCAAAAATACCCGCCTCAAAAAAATGATCTAGATGTCGACGTGGGAATATTCTTCTTAATTCAGCTTGGTCACCACCTGAGAGCAACATCCAGCGCGCATGAGGTGTCGCCTTTTTTAACGAATCCAAGCCTGGCGCAACCTCACACTCCATCAAAGTATTATCTAAAACATCATCGAACGCATGCATGTACTTTTGCATGATCTCTGTCGTAAGCGGTTGTTTTAAAATATGATTAAAGTAATATTCGATTTTTCCGTTGCGAGGAAAACTCCCCTTAGCAATATGATGCTCTACAAGCGCTTGTGCTTGTGCATCAGTCCCACCCATTCTTTTGGCAACCGTAAAGTAAGCATTAACTTTGGTTTTATTGCTGTTAAGAACCACGCCATCGCAGTCAAATACGAAAGTTTTGTAATAGCTTAAATCAATTTTTTTAAAATTTGAAAGCAATGCTAATTCTCTTAATTAACGATCTCTAAACTTTTTAAATTAAACTGCGAGAAAAAATTACTGCCCTGCAAGGCACTATCCATGAGGGCTGCAGAGCATACAAAATGATAACGCATAAAAAAGGGCTGGCAATATAAATGATATGCTCAGCCCTTATTGTAACGTAAAGTTGATTTACGCAGGTTTTATACTGCTCGCCTCTTTGGCTAGCTTGGTGATATGCGCCCAATCCTTTTTAGCAACTGCATCTGCAGGAGTTAGCCATGTACCGCCACACACAACGACATTTGGTAAGGCCAAAAACTGCGGAGCAGATTCAACGGTGACGCCGCCTGTTGGGCAAAACTTAACATCACCGAAAGGTCCAGAAAAGCCTTTAAGCAAGTTAATACCACCCACCGCAACTGCTGGAAAAAGCTTCAAAAAGTAATAATCATCGGCATTAGCTGTCATGATTTCTGAGCCCGTTGACACACCTGGCAACAAAGGCAAGCCAATCTTACGCGCAAACTGACCTAATTCGCTGGTATAGCCTGGGCTCACAGCAAATTTACAACCAACATCTAATGAAGCTTGCGCATCTTTTAAATTGCGCACGGTGCCGCTACCCATAATCGCGTCTGGTACATGCTTTGCAATTTGCTCCATGGCTTGTAATGCGCATGATGAACGCAACGTCACTTCTAACACGCGGATACCGCCTTCTAAAAGTGCTTCAGCCATCGGAACGGCATCTTCAACTTTATTAATGACAATTACGGGAATCACTGGACCTTCTTTTGCTAAATCTAATGTGTTCATGTTTCTCTCTAAATAATAAATTCGATTTTTTGACTATTAGCAACAGCCATTTCAAAATTGATTTTGGCAAGACACTTGGGCGAGGACAGTACGTTTTTGTAAGGCAAGCGAAAGTAACACAGCCAAAATTATATTTTCAAATAGCTATAACCAAGTGACCGCGCCCTCTTCGGCTGATAGCACATTCCTACGCATCCCACCAAACAGTTCCCGACCAATGCCATGCGCATTATGATGGCGCTTATCGTCTGACAACTCTTCAACTTTACGCTCTGCCCACTCATCTTCATCCACAAGCACATTCACCATGCCTACTTTTGCATTAATCCGAATAATATCGCCCGTGCGTACCTTGGCAATCGCACCGCCTGCTGAAGCTTCTGGGCACATATGAATCGCAGCAGGAATCTTGCCCGAAGCACCACTCATACGACCATCGGTAACGATTGCCACCATAAAGCCTTTGTTTTGCAGCACTGCAAGCGGTGGTGTCAGTTTATGCAGTTCAGGCATGCCATTCGCTCTAGGGCCTTGGAAGCGAACCACTGCCACAAAATCTCTTTCCAACTCGCCTCGATCAAATGCATCAAGCAACTCTTCTTGTGCATCAAACACAATTGCTGGCGCTTCGATAATATGACGATCTTCAGGAACTGCTGATATTTTAATGACGCTACGACCCAAATTACCCTTAAGCAAACGCAAGCCTCCAGATTGATCAAATGGGTGCTCAGCAGTTCTTACAATGGTTTCATCACCACTTTCTTTAGGTAAGTCTTTCCAAACTAGCTTATTGTCTTCTTTAACAGGTATTTTGCCATATTCACGCAAGCCGCCATACGCCACGGTGAACACGTCAGGGTACATGTATCCCGCCTCTATCAACTCGCGAATCACATAGGCTGGGCCACCCGCATTTTGGAATTCGTTCACATCTGCTTTACCGTTCGGGTACACACTTGCCAATAAAGGTGTTGTTTTGGCTAGGTGATAGAAGTCTGTCCAATCAATGATAATACCTGCGGCACGCGCAATTGCGACCCAGTGGATTAAGTGGTTAGTTGAGCCACCTGTTGCAAGCAATGCCACCATGGCGTTCACAATCACATGCTCATCGACTAATCGGCCAATTGGGGTAAATTGTTCTTTTTGCGTATTTTGTAAAACCATTTTCACAGCTTCACGAGTAAGCAACTCTCGCATATCATCATGCGGATGAATAAACGCAGAGCCTGGCACATGCAAGCCCATGGCCTCCATCAACATTTGGTTACTATTTGCGGTACCGTAAAAAGTACATGTGCCTGGGCCGTGGTATGCCGCTGATTCTGAAGCCAACAACTCTTCACGATCAACCAAGCCTTGTGCATATTTTTCGCGTACTTTAGATTTTGTGGTGTTATCAATGCCAGTACTCATTGGACCAGCTGGCACAAACACACATGGCAGATGACCAAAGTGCAATGCACCAATTAACAAGCCAGGTACAATCTTATCGCAAATACCCAACAATAAAGCCGCATCAAACACATCATGCGAAAGGGCAATGGCTGTGCCCATTGCAATCGTATCTCGGCTAAACAAAGACAACTCCATACCTGGTTCGCCTTGGGTAATGCCATCACACATCGCAGGCACGCCACCCGCTACCTGCGCAGTGGCGCCTAATTTATTCGCTTGATCTTTAATAATATCAGGATAATTAGCGTAAGGTTGATGCGCTGAAAGCATATCGTTGTAAGCAGTCACAATCGCGATATTAGGTGCTTTTTCAGCGACGATTCTTAACTTATCATTTTTTGGCATAGCCGCAATTGCATGTGCAAAGTTGGCACATCCTAGACGATCAGCTCCCTTTCTGCGATTAGCCATATCTTCCACGCGTTGCAGATATGCTGTACGGGTAGGACGGCTTACTTCGATAATTCGTTCTGTCACTTCTATGTGGGATTGTTTCATAATTTTTGGTCGATTTAACGGAGATTAAAGTTTAAACATCAATCTAAACTGTTGATGCTTTTAGCATTTCTTATAATACCAAAATTGGCTTTATCTTAAAACCAATATATTGACCCAAATGGACCAATTCTACGTGCATGATGAGAATTTTTTGCAATTACCCATACTCACAACTCAATGTAACATGTTTTGATGTAATTTTATATAAGATTAATCGCACTTAAAGCATTGGTAAGTTGATTTTTTAAATATGCATCTGAAAAGAATTGATTAAAACCATGCCTAGCATTCAAACCATATATTTTTAACTTTTCACCATCAGTCAATAAATTCGCAACCATTGACGCCAAGCTAGCTGGGTTTTCTGCAGGGATAAAAAAAATACCATGATTGTCATCTTTTAATGACGCAGGGTATGCCTCGCTTTCACGCGTAATCACGGGGCGACCGCAAGCCATTGCCTGAAAAACTTTATTTGGAATTACATTGCCTGCTTTAGCGGACCCCCCAAAAACTCCAAGCACAATATCCGATTGACTGATGCGTCTTGGTAAATCCGCATATTGAATGGCATTTTCAAATCTGATATTGGCATAACCTGAGGCTAGCGCTTGGCAGACTTCTTTTTCTGGTCCATTGCCTAGTAAAGTCCAAATCACAGTCTTACCATTCTTTATTGGCAGGCTATCGAATATTTTTGCTGCTTCTATGATTGTTTTAATCCCATGTAAGCCAATAAAGCTGCCATAAAAAAGCACCTCCTCCATTTGATGACTGTCTTTAATCATAGGCTGAAACAAAGACTGCTCCGCACCCACATAAAGCGTAAAGATTTTATTTCTTGGGACATTAAGCTGATGAGCAAAAAGTGAAGCATGCATATCTGTATCCACCAATACAATGTCTGCCGAATTTAATAATGATGATTCCCACTGTTTTAATTGTTTCGCTTTCGAACTTTCAGCAGGAAATTTATTTCGCTCAAAGACTTGCTTGTCCCAAGCACTGATAAGCGGATCAACAATCAAAGGGACTTTTTGACTAGATGACCATTTTCTAGCTGCTAAAATATCTCGTTGACGAAAACATGGCACCCAGACCACATCGGGCTTTTTGATGTTTCTTATTATAGCTTCGACATGAGCGCATTGGCTTATGAGTGGGTTAAAGTCTACAATTTCAAATCCCAGCTCATTTAATAACTTTCTACATTGTCTATTGCGCGAATATACAGTATCAGATTTTCCCCACCATAATACACGTTTAGCATTCATTGCATATTCTCTAAAAATGGTATTACCTTATCCGCAGTTAAACCTCGCATGCATGAATGATGTGAACAAGTTTTTTGATAGCAATTTTTGCACTCTATCTCTGGCTGAATGGCTAACACATGCGCGCCAATCGGTTTGACTCTCAGCGGATTAGTGGGGCCGCAAATAATTAGCATCGGCGTTCCAGAAGCAGCCGCTAAATGTGCTGTGCCAGTATCGTTGGCGATAATCAGCTTGGCTTGTTGAAAAATAGTAGGTAAAGCAAGTAAGCTTGTTTTTCCACATAAATTAACCGCTAAATCTGGAAGCGCCTGAGCAATTGCATCGCATTCGGGTGCTTCATCTGCGCCACCAACCAACACCACTTGATAGATACCCTGATGTTTTATTTGATTTGCCAGTTCGACAAAGTTAGTCACCCCCCAGCGCTTAGCTAACCCAGCTGCATGGCTGCCACACAAAAAAATAGCAAATGGTTGTCTATTTAAACCATAGCTTTCTAATAGATTAAGGGCTTGCTTTTGATTGTCTTGGGACGAATAAAGCATTGGTGTAGTAGTCGAGGTAGCAATCCCAGCTGCAGCCAAAGTGCGGCGCATTATTTGAAAGCTATGCGCATTTTTTAAGGGGGAGCTTTGTCTGACGTTATAGGGAAAAACAGGATGATTACCTAATAAATATTTGGGAGATTTTCCAGAAAATTTTAACAAACTCAACAGCATGCGACTTCTATCATTGGTTTGCAAATCAATAATCAAATCATACTGATGTTTAATCACCGTAGTTAACCAACGCCACGAGCCTTGAATACCACGTTCTTTATTACGCAAATCAACAGTCCAAACTTTGCTAAATCTAGGATCTGCTTCAAACAAAGATTGCCAAGGCGGCATCGCATTTAAGTGAATTTCCGCATTCGGAAAGGCATTATAAATATCTTCGATTATGGCAGTGCTAATTACCACATCTCCCATGCCGCCCCATTTGATAATGAGAATGCGCTTGATGTTAGATTGCTGAGGTAAATCAATCACTGCGGTTTGATTGGCTGCTTGCACAAAACAATCTTGATCTCTAAATTCAACAATCTCTTGAAAGGGAATTAACACCGCCATATTAAGTATTTCGTTAAACTAAATCTCATTTAGATCATCATCTAGGCTTGCAATAAAACCGCAAACTAACAACATTTGAAACTTGCTCACCGTGGAATCAAAACTGTGAATTCGACGCTCACATCACCCTAACACCAATTCAATTGGAGAAAGAAAAAAGAAAAAAAAGGGGAGAGAGAGAGAG
>JAIYEJ010000305.1 GCA_027487055.1 Methylotenera sp.
GCATTAAATCAGATAAATGGATACGTAAAATGGCACAAGAGCACGGCATGATAGAGCCGTTTGAGCCAAATCAAGTTAAAATGAATGCGCAAGGCCAACGCATGGTGTCTTATGGCACATCAAGCTATGGCTACGATATTCGCTGCTCAAAAGAGTTTAAATTGTTCACAAATTTAAACAGCACGATTGTTGATCCAAAAAACTTTGACCCAAATTCGTTTGTTGAGGTGAATGCAGACTACTGCATTATTCCTCCCAACTCATTCGCACTAGCTCGCACTGTGGAATATTTCCGCATTCCACGTAATGTGTTGACCGTATGTTTAGGTAAATCTACTTATGCGCGCTGTGGCATTATTGTGAACGTCACTCCATTTGAACCAGAGTGGGAAGGCTATGTAACACTTGAGTTTAGTAACACCACCCCATTACCTGCAAAAATCTACGCGAATGAAGGCTGTGCGCAAGTGCTGTTCTTTGAAGCGGATGCAGATGATGTATGCGAAACCAGCTATAAAGACCGAGGGGGCAAGTACCAAGGCCAAGTTGGTGTAACTTTACCTAAGATTTAATTTAAGGAAATTCCATGAAATTTAGATTTCCAATCGTCATCATTGACGAAGATTTCCGCTCAGAAAACTCTTCTGGCTTAGGCATACGCGTGCTCGCAAAAGCCATTGAAGTAGAAGGATTTGAAGTATTAGGCGTCACCAGCTATGGCGACTTAACCTCGTTTGCACAACAACAAAGCCGAGCATCTGCATTTATTCTTTCTATAGATGATGAAGAAATTGTTGAAGAAAAACCAGAAGCTATTAATCAGCTGCGTAGTTTTGTCACTGAAATACGTTACCGTAATGAAGAAATTCCAATTTTCTTACACGGTGAAACCCGCACCAGTCGCCATATTCCAAATGATGTATTGCGTGAGTTGCATGGCTTTATTCATATGAATGAAGATACACCGGAGTTTGTAGCACGCCTAATTATTCGTGAAGCAAAATCGTATTTAGATAGCTTAGCGCCCCCGTTTTTTAAAGCATTAACACAATATGCGGCAGATGGCTCTTACTCATGGCACTGCCCAGGTCACTCTGGCGGCGTAGCATTTCTAAAATCACCTGTCGGGCAGATGTTTCATCAGTTTTTTGGTGAAAATATGCTACGTGCCGACGTGTGCAATGCAGTAGATGAGTTAGGGCAATTGCTCGACCATACTGGCCCGGTGGCCGCTTCTGAGCGTAACGCAGCACGTATTTACAACTGCGATCATTTATATTTTGTGACGAATGGTACTTCAACGTCTAACAAAATGGTCTGGAATAGCACCGTTGCACCAGGCGATGTGGTGATTGTTGACCGTAATTGCCATAAATCAATATTGCATGCAATTATTATGACAGGTGCCATCCCTGTATTTTTAATGCCTACACGCAACCATTTTGGCATTATAGGGCCAATTCCTAAAAGTGAGTTTGAGTGGAAAAATATCCAAAAGAAAATCGATAAAAATCCATTTATCACAGATAAAAAATCTAAACCACGCATTCTAACAATTACGCAATCTACTTATGACGGCGTGCTTTACAACGTAGAAGAAATCAAAGAGATGTTGGACGGCAAAATTGATACACTTCACTTTGATGAAGCTTGGTTACCACACGCAACATTCCATGATTTTTATGGTGACTATCATGCGATTGGTGAAGGTCGTCCGCGCTGCAAAGAGTCCATGGTGTTTTCGACACAATCCACCCATAAATTATTGGCAGGTTTATCGCAGGCCAGCCAAATTTTGGTGCAAGATGCCGAAAACAATCAACTGGACCGTGATGTATTTAATGAGTCTTACTTAATGCATACCTCAACAAGCCCGCAATATTCAATTGTGGCGAGTATCGATGTGGCTGCTGCAATGATGGAAGCACCTGGCGGTACAGTGTTGGTGGAAGAAAGCCTGATGGAAGCCTTAGATTTTCGCCGTGCTATGCGTAAAGTAGATGAAGAATGGGGTGCAGACTGGTGGTTTAAAGTTTGGGGACCTGATGATTTAAGCGAAGAAGGCCTAGAAGAGCGCGATGCTTGGATGCTAAAAGCCAATGATGCTTGGCATGACTTTGGTGATTTAGCGCCTGGTTTTAATATGCTAGACCCAATCAAAGCCACCATCATCACACCTGGCTTAGATATCAACGGCGACTTCTCAGACAAATTTGGCATACCAGCAGCAATTGTGACTAAATACTTAGCTGAACACGGCGTGATTGTAGAAAAAACAGGTCTATATTCATTTTTTATCATGTTTACTATCGGCATTACCAAAGGCCGTTGGAACACATTAGTAGCCGCTTTACAGCAGTTTAAAGATGATTACGATAAGAATCAGCCACTTTGGAAAGTATTACCAGAGTTCGTGCAAAAACAGCCAAGATACGAAAAAGTTGGATTGCGCGACTTATGCGAACAGATTCATGCGGTTTACAAGGCCAATGATATCGCAAGATTAACAACAGAAATGTATACATCTGACATGGTGCCAGCCATAAAACCTACTTATGCATTCGCAAAAATGTCTCATCGAGAAATTGATCGCGTGCCCATTGATGAACTAGAAGGTCGAATTACAGCTGTTTTACTAACTCCTTACCCTCCGGGTATTCCTTTGCTGATTCCCGGTGAGGAGTTTAATAAGGTCATTGTGAGCTATCTTAAATTTGCACGCGAATTTAATGAAAAATTCCCAGGCTTTGAAAGTGATGTGCACGGTTTAGTAAAACAGGTTGTTGATGGTAAAGCCATTTATTATGTAGATTGCGTGCGTAGTTAATAAATTTAAATATAGTCATTTTAAAAATAGCAGTTTGTTTATATTGAGTTTAATCGAATATAATTTTAGTCAATTTGGGGCTTTAAATTTTGCAAAACAAACTCACATTAAAGTGGCTATTTTAAATAAGATATTGATTGCTGTCGCAATCTGCTTGCCGATAACATCTTTTGCAAAAGATGTTATTAACGCTAAAACCAGCATTGATTCAGCTATTGTTACTGAATCCAATGACATTACTAATAGCAACTTAGCGAACGAAGATATTGTAGACAAGCTTTCTGATACTGCATCAGTAAACCTAGAATCTATTGATCATCAAACTTTGCAAAGTAAAAGCTCCTCTGCTGTTTCCACAAAAGATAAATCTAACACCAAGCAAACCACAACATCAACAGCTAACAAAGACCCTTTTTTCGACGCAAATCGCTACGGAAGTAATTCTGTCAACTATACAAAAGCTGCAGAAGAGTTCTGCCTTGATGCACGCGATAAAAACAATGCTGATGCACAGTATGCATTAGGCTGGATGTATGAACATGGTAAAGGTGTCACAAAAGATGAAAACATTGCAGTTAAATTTTACAGTATGGCCGCAAAACAGTTTCATCAAAGTGCAAGAGAATCGCTTAGTGCGAGTGCGGGCAACCCTAATATTGCTAAGTTGCCAGAATGTATGTCCAAAAACAATAAACCAAAAGACACAAACTTAGCAGATAATACAAATGAAAAAGCTGTTAAATATACCCCATTTTATGTAAAAGGGCCTATTTACAGACTAGTTTCTAAGATTGCACCGCGTTATAACATTGAAACAGATTTAGCAATGGCATTTATTGCTGTTGAATCGGGCTTCAATCCTAATGCTACTTCAGCTAAAAACGCGCAAGGACTCATGCAGCTTATCCCAGAAACGGCTACACGATTTAAAGTGAAAAATGCATATGACCCAGAGCAAAATATCAAAGGTGGATTAGCTTATTTAGATTGGTTACTCACTTACTTTGAAGGCGACATTAAGCTGGTGGCTGCTGCGTACAACGCTGGTGAAAACACAGTTGATAAATACAAAGGGATTCCGCCCTACCCTGAAACACAAAAATATGTAAAAAAAATTGCGAGTCTATATAAAAAATCGCATCATCCCTACCGAGAAAAAACAGGAAATACCAAAAAATCGGCTAACAATCATTTTTCAGGTTAGTCTCTGATACACCAAATAACTAAACGCTAGGCCATTTTCGCTTGTATGCGATGAACGTTCTTTTTCTTGCCAGCAGGACAAATCAATTGTTTCAAAAAATGCGTCACCGGTAAACTCAGCATGCACTTCAGTAATGTAAAGTTTAGTAGCCAACTTTAAGCCTGTTTTGTACATTTCAGCACCGCCAATTAAAAAAGGCTCAGGGTCATCTTTGCACATGGCTATGGCCAATTCTAAAGAACTAGCAATTAAAGCGCCCTCAACATGATAGGCTTTGTTCCTTGTAACAATTACTGTTGTACGTCCTGGCAATAGTCGGCCTAGCGACTCATAGGTTTTGCGACCCATGATGATGTGATGCCCCATTGTAAGCGCGCGAAATCGTTTTAAATCTTCTGGTAAGTGCCAAGGTAAAGTATTTTTATCGCCAATGACATTGTTTTTTGCAAATGCAACAATAAGGGAAAGTGGTTTCATAAGTAATATTATACTTTGACACAATCGTTATGTATCGTTAAACCAAATGTATATCTAATTTCAAATTACAAATAAAAACACCCTGCCGAAGCAGGGTGTTTATTTTGCTACTAACTTGTATTAGCTACAAATTAATCTTTCGATTAATTATAGGCTGAATACTGTTAATGCACCGCCGCCAGGAGCAGCGTTGTATTTTGTTAGTTCAGCATAACCACCAGCAGCACCAAGTGCGTCTGTTGGGTTAGTCATACCAAGGTTCATCGCTACACCAGCCCAGCCAC
>JAIYEJ010000285.1 GCA_027487055.1 Methylotenera sp.
AGAAGCAACAGTGCCTTCAATTAACTTTAACAAAGCTTGCTGAACGCCTTCACCTGAAACATCTCGTGTAATAGATGCATTTTCAGATTTGCGAGAAATTTTATCCACTTCGTCAATATAAACAATGCCGCGTTGGGCTTTTTCGATGTCGTAATCACATTTTTGCAAAAGTTTTTGCATAATATTTTCAACGTCTTCACCTACATAACCCGCTTCAGTTAATGTTGTGGCATCGGCCATTACAAAAGGTACATCAAGCAAGCGCGCTAATGTTTGCGCAAGTAGTGTTTTACCTGAGCCTGTGGGGCCAATCAGTAAAATATTACTTTTTTGAATTTCCACATCGTCTTTTGCTGTATTTTCAGAAATATGGTTGTGACCAAGACGCTTATAGTGATTATAAACCGCCACAGATAGGTTCTTTTTGGCTTGTACTTGACCAATCACATACTGATCAAGAATTGCACAGATTTCTTGTGGTGTTGGTAACGATTTATCAGTCGCCTTAATTTCGCTCAGGCTTTGCACTTCTTCTTTGATGATATCGTTGCATAAATCTACACACTCATCGCATATGAATACTGATGGGCCTGCGATTAATTTTTTTACTTCATGCTGACTTTTTCCGCAAAAAGAGCAATAGAGTAACTTTTCACCTTCGGTTTTAGTGGCCATGCAACATCCTTAAGCTATCAAACTACTTAATATACTATTCCGCTTGACTGCGTTTAGCAATTACCTTGTCAATCATGCCATATTTAACAGACTCTTCGGCACTCATAAAATTATCGCGCTCAGTGTCTTTATCAATCTCTTCTACTGTTCTACCTGTATGGCTTGCCAAAATTGCGTTTAGCTTTTCACGTAAGTACATAATCTCTTTGGCATGGATTTGAATATCTGTAGATTGCCCCTGGAAACCACCAGATGGCTGATGAATCATAATGCGAGAGTTAGGTAGGCTAAAGCGCTTGCCTTTAGCTCCAGCAGACAGCAGAAAGGCTCCCATGCTAGCAGCTTGGCCTATACATAATGTACTTACATCTGGCTTGATAAATTGCATGGTGTCATATATCGACATACCTGCAGTCACAGAGCCGCCTGGAGAGTTGATATACAAAGAAATATCTTTGTCTGGATTTTCTGCCTCTAAAAAGAGCAACTGCGCAACCACCAAATTAGCAGACATGTCATTTACAGGCCCAACCAAAAAGATTACGCGCTCTTTTAATAAACGTGAATAAATATCGTATGAGCGCTCACCACGGCCACTTTGCTCAATTACCATTGGGATATAACCCAAATTTTCTGGCGTTGGCATTTGACTATTATTCACAAAAAAATCGCTCATTATTTTCCTTTAGGTTATTACTTAACTATGCGCCTGCCATCAACTCATCAAACTTAATCTTCTTTATTGTTACTTTTGCTTTTTCAAGCACCCAAGAAACTACATTTTCCTCAGTTGCCAATGCTGCTGGTTCGTCCAAACGTTTAACATCAGCATAATACCAACTGACTAATTCTTCTGGTTTTTCGTAGCTATTGGCAAAACTATCGACTATAGCGCGCACTTGGTCTGCATTTGCCTGCAAATTATTTGCATTCACAATTTCACTCAAAATTAGACGTAAAACAGTGCTGCGTTTTGCCTGCTCTTCAAACATAACGGGTTCTAACTGAATATCTTTAGCAGCCATGCCGCGTTGTTGCAAATTTTGTGCTGCCATTTGCATCATACGGTTAATTTCAAGGCTCATTAGCGCCTTTGGCACTTCTAGCTTAGAGTCTTCTATTAATGCTTGAAATACTGCTTCTTTTACCCGCGCTTTAATACGCTTATCAGCTTCCTGCTCAAGACTTAACTTCACTTCAGCACGCATTTTTTTAACATCGCCGTCTTCAACACCCAAGCTTTTAGCAAATTCAGCATCAATTTTAGGTAGTTTTGGCTGTGAAATACTGTTAAATGTCACCTCATAACTTACTTTTTTACCTGCCACTTGAGATGTGTTATTTTCTTTAGGGTATGTAATATCAAATTGCTTAGTCTCACCTACTTTGCCACCCTCGAGCGCTTCGTCGAATAAAGGAATACGACCTGGCTCACCCAACACCAAGTCCATACCTTTGCCGGCTGTATCTTCAACTTGTTGACCGTCGATACTAGCTTTCAAACTAATGTTTACGCGATCATCTTTTTTTGCTGCGCGCTTAACTGGCTCGTAAGTAACTCTTTGTTTTACGAGGACTTCTAGAGTCTTATCAACATCTGCTTCACTAATTTCTAAACTTGGCTTTTCTATTTTGACTTTAGTTAAATCACTGACTTTAACTTCTGGAAACACTTCAAATGTCGCAGTATATTCAAAATCAGTTGCGGCTTCAGCAAACGGTTTGTGTTCGATATTTGGATAGCCAGCAACACGTAACTTGTTTTCTTGAACTGCATCGCCAAAGCTACTTTCTACCGCTTGCGAGTAGACTTCATCACGCACTTGGTCTCCATAATGTTGGCTGACCAAGCCAATTGGGGCTTTACCTGGACGGAAGCCAGAAAATTTTGCGGTGCGAGATATTTGGTTAAGACGTTGTCTAATCTGACCTTCTAACGGTGCTAATGGCACTTTAATAGTCATACGACGCTCTAAATTACTGATTGTTTCAACGGATGCAGCCATGTTGCACTTCCTGTAAAAATTGTTAACTATAAATTAATTTTAGA
>JAIYEJ010000241.1 GCA_027487055.1 Methylotenera sp.
CAACGCCTGGAATCGCCAATAAATGTGGTGTAATCGTCCAATCCACTAGCGTTCTGAGTTCAATTAAACTGCGTTTTTGCGACGACAGCCCAAAACCCAGCACGGTACTTGCGCTAGATGTGAGTGGGGTGATGTTAGGTGTAATCCCTTTAGGTATCTGATTAGTGAGTGTAGTTAAGCGCTCTGCAACAACTTGGCGATTTCGATAAATATCGGTGTCTTCGTTAAAAATAACCGTCACAATCGATAAACCTGGAATCGATTGTGAGCGCATATCTGCAACCCCAACCGTACCGGCGATACTGGTTTCAATCGGTTGCGTGACTAAACTTTCAACCAACTCTGCTGATAAACCAGGTGATTCAGTTTGAATAATAATTTGCGTGGGCGAAAACTCTGGAAATACATCTAAATTACTGCGAGTAAGGCTATATAAACCATAGACGACAACCAGAATGGCTAAGCCGATAATCACACCATGAAAGCGGATAGAAAAACGAACGAGGGCGGACATCATGCTAATTGGCCCAGTTCATAATTAATCATCGTTTTCATTTTTAATCAGATACTTAAACTCTTCTGAAAGTAATAGCTGTGCACCATTTACGACCACTTCGCTATCGGCGCTCAAGTTTTTGTTAAACCAGCCAGTCTCTACTTCGTTATCTGCCGAAATCGGTTTACGTACAAATTGATCTTGGCCTTGTTTAAAATACGCCCATGGCGTACCTGCATACCAAACAACTGCATTGCTGGGGATGATGACACCTGCTACAGCGTTACTTTTTGTATCGCCAAGTTCCACATTGACGCGCATGCCAATTCTAAGCTGATCTGCGGGGGCGCTGTAGTAAAAGGTTTTTCCAAAACCATTAGTATCCGCTGTTGCCGCAGGTGACACATAAATCGCATGAATCGGTATACCAGTATCATTGAGTGGCGAAATTTTGATACTTGAACCACTAGCTGGGGTGTTAGTCGCTAGCGGTAAGCTCACCTGAATAAGCACATTTTTTCGTTCTATCAGATTAGTTAAATGTGCTGCTGATTTCTCATTAAAAATAAGGGCTGATAAAGCTTCGCCCCATCTTAATCGAGTGCTATATTTTAGGTTTTGTAGTTGTAACTCGTAAGATTTAACATTCGCATTATCGGCATTTACTGCTGCTAATGCTTCTTGTACAGCGCGATCTGATACGTTTTTATCATCATCGTTGAGTGTTTTTAGTCGTTGATATTGCTGAATATTTTGTTGGTTATTGGCGTGCGCTAGGTTAGCATTAGTTTTTAAGTTTAAATAGTTTGATTTTGCGTCAATCAGGCTATCAATATTCACCACATTGCCAAAGCTCTTAATCTCACCTCGAAAACCTGTAGAGATAACCTTAGCAGTTTTAATGCCGCTATTTTGTTGGGTGGGAAGCGGTAAGTAAACAACGCTTACCCCAGCCTTTTCTGTAATTCGACTAGGACTTTCAATTTCTTCTTCTTGACTGCTTTGATAAGCTTCGTATTCGTCCCTGCCATAAAAAATCAGTACCCAAAACAATACAACAATAATAAATGCCTGCAGTGCAACAATTAAGGTGAGTTTTTTATTCATGGACTTGTTCCTACCATCGCTGTCGAGGCGCTTTCAGAAAACTTTGTGATTAATGAAAAATCATCAAAAATTGGTCGTTGCATGATTTCTTCAATTATTAAAGCGGCTTTCAAATGATTAAACTGCGCGGCTACCAATTGTTGTTCTAAGAAGGTAGTGTTGAGTTGGTTTTGAGTCAACTCAAGTTTGTCTACTAATCCAGCCTCAAATTGACGTTGTATTTTACGTTGAAAAGTTAACTGACTTTCTTGATATTCTTTTAATTGCTTGAGATTTTGCGAGTTTGCCGCATAGGTTGCTAAATTTTGTTCTAAATCACCAATGACTTTAGCTTGTAGTTCTTCAAATTGTGCACCTTGTATTTCTCGCAATTTAGCTGCCTGATTGATCAGGGTTGGATTTTTGTTGAGTAATTTTAACAAGGTAGTAAATCCAAGAGACCAAACTTTGTCACCAAACTCAAACGCATATCCTGGGGTGAGAGAGATATCTGGGGTTTGTTTTGCTACTTCTAACTTAATGTTAGTTTCGGCTGCCGCGTATTTCTCTAAGCTACGACGAATGTCTAAGCGGTTGAGTAGGGCGCTTTCTTGCAGTTTTTGTGCTGTTTGTGACGATAAGTATGCTGCCTGTTGTGTTAATGTGGCATCAATATCTAATGGTTTAAGCGTTAATTTGCTGAACTGTTCAACCGTTAAGCCAACATCAGAGGCTAATGTGGCGCAGATTTCAGCAGTTTTGGCCTTCTCTGCATTAAGTGCGAATAATACTTTTTGCTGCTGAAGTTTTGCAGCATGCAACTCTGTATTTGAAAGCATACCTAATTGCACGCGTTTTTGCATGAGATTAACAATCACATCTTTTTGATTGAGCTCTTTTGAAAGGGCTTGCACTTGCGCTAAATTTTCGTGATAACGCAATAAATCGTTGGCAATTTTGCTTCTGAGTTGCCATGCAACATCAGCAACATCGATACGCGCTACTTCAACTAAGTGCTGCGCTTCTTCTATCCTAATGTTTCGCTTATTGCTAGTCTCAATGGGGATTTCTACATTTAAGCCATAAGCCCAAGGGCTAATGTCACCATTGGCTTGGTTACTTCGCGCTAGATTGCCACTTAACGCAATATTATGCTTTAAACCTGCAGATTCAAGATTGGCATTTGCAAGTGCCAGTTGAGCTTTAGCCACATCTAATTTGCTATGATAATAAAGTGCGCACAAGGTGAGCTCATTTAAACCCCAGTTTGCAAAGGGAAGATCACTTTCTTTAAATCCTTGCTTGATTAAATAAGATTTGAATTCTTCGCTTGTTGCATCTTTAAGTGCAAGTTTTGCTGAAATTTGGCTTGGTTCTAATGGCTTTGCTTGATATTTTTCTTTTCCACAGCCACTTAATAAGCTTACGCTCACTAGGCCCAAACCTAGCGTTTTAATTAAAGTGTTTGCTAAAGTACTAAAAGTCACGATTATCTTACAAAACGTTTTCCGCTAATGCTATATATTTATTTAATGCAAATGCTTTTATTAATTGTCTATGCTTGCGTGAACCGAGTTAAGTGCGTCTTGCAATGTTTCTTCTGACAACTTATTAATTGTTGTTGCTAGCAAATCTGCGGCTTCGACAGTCCGTATTGGTAAATCGCTAGTATTCAGTTCGGCAATTAAACCTGCCGCCGCACCTGCGATAATAAGCAGGTTCTGGCGCTCTTTCATTAAAAGTTCTAGCTCTGCGCTTAACATCTTGCTTTCATCTGGGTTAATTGTTTTTTGCATAAAATTGTCTTTAAAATTAAGTAATAAGTAATTTAACAGGCCGTATCTTGCTATTTCTCAGGCCCCCTTGTCAATCATAACTACAATCATAACTAAGTGCTAATAGTTAATTTTGTGTTTCTGTTGCGGCTTTTGCTTATCAAAATAGGTAAATTTGAGATACAATACGCGTTTTATTGAATTGGGCAAAACTTTAATTGTTTGCTCAGGACTAAATGCGAGAGTGGCGGAATTGGTAGACGCACTGGATTTAGGTTCCAGCGCCGTGAGGCGTGAGAGTTCGAGTCTCTCCTTTCGCACCAACAACAACTAACAGCTTTCTTTTTGATTTAGAAAGTTATTTTTACAGGAA
>JAIYEJ010000010.1 GCA_027487055.1 Methylotenera sp.
AAAATGCATTTGCAGAAAACTCAAACACAATATTATTAGAAGCCATATATATATTGGCTTGTAGCAATTTTTTAATAGGTGATTTTGCTTGACATTCGCTTGCACGAAAGGCACTAAAATCATGCTCTCCTAGCAAAAATTGTGCGGCTTTTTGCATGGCATCTACATCTAATGGCAAATGATACCAACCTGCCTTGGTCGCCAGAATGGCGGGGGCTACTGGTGCATTCACCAATAGATATTGGTAACTACGACGCATGGCAGAAAAGCGCGCATGAAATTCGTCTGGCCCTTTCGTTATCACTACCGCTTTTGCCCAAATAACACGCACCATTGGCGACAAAAACGCATTAACGCCACGCACCCATGCGCTTTCTGGTCGCACTGCTTCGGTATCAAAATGGACGACTTGACACATGGCATGTACGCCTGTATCAGTTCGTCCTGCAGCATGGATGCGTACAGTGTGCTTGGCGATAGCTTGAATCGCATTTTCAAGCGCATCTTGAACACCACAACCGCCATTTTGACTTTGAAAGCCGCAAAAACCAGCTCCGTCGTATTCCACACCCAGTACAATTCGCATCTATAGCATGACTTTAATAGTAATTAAAACGAATCCAGCAATTGCAAAGTAATCTACCAGATTAAACTTTGGCGCCATAAATTCTATCTCATCAATATCAGTACTTAAGTCGGCATTAGTTTGCTGTGCAACTTGCGCTAAGGTATGCTCAGATTCAAATTTTGTCATGTGCTTTAATTTATCCAATAATGACTGTTTATTTTTAGACGCATTTTGTAACTCAACATAATGCAAAGTGAGCCATAATCGTGCAGCGAATCTATCTGATTCTAGTCCAATATACTTGAATGGTAACAGTATAAAATAAAAACCTGAAACTAACTGCTGCTTGTTATTAGCTGCCATGATTAAGGAAATCATGGCTAGTATTACTGAAATTCTGACTGCTTGTGTCAGCCCAGCAAAAACACCTTCATAAGTTGGATGTAAATAAAAAGGCCAGTCTTGAATATGCTCCCCAGGTGTATTAAATGCATAAATAATCATCAACACCACAAAAAGCCACCTAAATCGCTTTAATGTATTTATAAACTGATGATTTCTTTTAAATATTAAAAAAATAATGAAAATAACTAAAAGCACCAATAAGACTTTTATATGCAGTTGGTTAATTACGACTGTCAAACACATAAAAAAGATTAATTGCGTGATAACGTTGATTTTTAACATGCATTATTCTATGCGCTATTGCATCATAAAATAAAGTTTAGAATAAAAAAAACCGAGCAATAGGCTCGGTATTTTTATAGCAAAAAGACTTAGGCCATTTTAGAAAGTATCTCTTCGGCACGTTTGCGCTGATTTAAACCGCCCTCTTTCATCACTTCTTCTAATAGCTCTTTAGCGCCTTCTTTATCATCCATTTCAATATATGCTGCAACTAATTCCAACTTAGTCTCAACTTCTATTGGCTCACTTACAAAAGCAATCGTCTCTGCAGTTGAGTCAGACCCATTTAAGTCTAAATCAATACCTGAAAGATCAACCGTTGCTGCTTCATCTTGGCTGTTATCATCAATATCAAAAGTTGGAATTGCTTCATCTTTTACTTCTTGCAAATCTGGCTGTAAAGTGTCTAGATTAAAATTAAAATCTTCTGCACTTACTTTTAAATCTGATTCCATTTCACTAATATCAAGCACACCCGCTTCTTCTGAGCTTTCAGTTGGTAGCGGCAACTCAAAACCACCCAATGTGATTGCCTCTTTCAGATTACTATTTTTGTCTGTTACTGCTTCTGTAGGCACAGAAGCACTCTCAGGCATAAACTTAGGTTCTTGGTAAGTATCTATCTCTAAACTTGGCATGGTTTGCACAAATTCAGCAACTTTTTTAATAGGCTCTTCTAGACTATCACTTAAATTTTGAGTAACTTCTGGTACGCCAAGCGTACCAAAATCAAAATCCATTCCTGTATCACTTTTTTCAGTTTCTTGAACACTAGACTCTTCTGGTGAATCCATCTCAAATTCCATCATATGCACATCGCTCAAAGCATCAGACTCTGTATTTTGTATTTGCCCTTTTATGTCTAAATCGTCACTTTTAAATGTACCTGCTGCAAATGAAGCTGTTGGTGCAAAGCCTTTTGTATCAGCACCTAAAGAAAAATCTAAATCTTTTTCTGCTGCCAATGGAGAGTCTGAAAAGTCACTCGCATCTAATTTAGATTTTGAATCTTCTTTACTGTTGCTTGCGCTTTTCTCTGATACTCCTTGAGGAACGCTACCAGCTTGATATAAAGGGTTATTAGGTTCTAACTTTATACCAATTGCTGCAACTTTAGCCCAAGTAGGATCTGACGCACCCAGTGTTGTATAAAGCTCGCCAGAAATTGTCTCAAAAGCAGACATATTTTTACTTGCTGCGTACATTTCTAATAGCTTCAAATGTAGTTCGTATCGTTTTGGCTCTTTAGAAATTGCATCTTTAAGAATCTCTTCAGCTTGCGCATCACGACCATAGGCCATATAGACTTCGGCTTCAGCGATTGGATCCACATCATTGGTATCAATCATGCCACCCGAGGCGCTTTGAGAGAAATCTGTTAAGAAAGAAGTATCGCCAGTATCAACAGACGCTGTACCAGTATTACCAAAAACTGTGTTGGCTTTTAAGCCGCCAGAAGTCATGATACCTTGCTCGAAATCAGCTAGGTTCTTTTCACGCTTTTTCCGTAAATAAAACCATCCACCGCCTAGCAATGCTAGCAAACCACCACCCACTGGTAGTAGCGAACCCAATGGGATATCTGCAATTGTGGAATCTAATAATCCAACTTCCGCATCTGGTTCTACTGCGGGAACAGCTACTGCTATGGGTTTGCTTTCAGGCGCAGGTTGAACTTGCGGGGCAGAATCTGCTGGCTTTGCTGCAGCAACCTCAGGCACGGTAGATTCTACTGGTTTTGCTGGTTCTACTGGTTGAACCTCAGCTGGAGGCACTTCTGTAGGTCTTGTTTGCGCTGCTTCCGCTTTCTTTTGCATCTCAGCCATTACACCATTTTTAAGTGCAAGCAATTTTTGCAAATCAGCAATTTGTTTTTCAAGATCAGCTGTTCTGCCTTGTGCTTCCTTTAAGCCCTTCTCACGCGCCGTACTTTCTTCTTGAAAGGCGGTAATTTTATCTTGTAATGATTTTACATTTTCACCCGTAGCTTTTGAAGAGTCGCCTGCGGATAACTTTACGACATCCTGCGGACCTTTAGCAGGTACTGATTTATCTTCAGCTGCACTCTTTATTTTTCCGCCAGCGGATTGTGTACCCGCTAATTCTGATTCTACAGGTGTACTTTCCTCGACAATACCTGCTAATTTATTTCGATATGCATTCCAATTTGCAGTTTGCACTTTAATTTCACGTGACGCTTCTTTGCGTGAAATAGCATTTAAAGACTCTTCTGAAGGTTGGCGAACAATCTGCCCAACCTTCAACCTATTCATGTTATTACCTTGAAAAGCGTCTGGATTAGTCTGATACAGACCTACTAACATTTGCTCTAAGCTAACACCTTCTGGCCTCATTTCTCGGGCTATTTTAGCGAGCGTATCACCCTTTTGCGTAAAATGCTCTTGCCCCAAACTACCTGAAGATGAAGCGTCAGGATTTGGTACATTTTCAATAACTGGGTCAACTTCCGTCGCAGGCTCAGGCTTTTTAATGCGTTTATTTTTCTTTTTTGAGCCTGCATTCACATTAGATGATGCGCTAGACATATTCGTTTCATTCGGGGCGCCAGCATTATTACCGACACCGCTATCTGCGCTCATTTTATTGACTTCTGGCACAGCAGCCGTAAAAGTATCTTTAATATCCGGATCTGACTCACCGGTATAACCTGGTGGGTCAAGTAGCACAGTATATTCACGCAATAATCGACCCGAAGCCCAATCTACTTGAATCAGCATATCTAAAAACGGCTCAGTGATTGGTTGATTAGATTTAAGTTTTAGTATGGGTGCGCCTGACGCATTTTTTCCCAATTCAACTTTTATGGTGTTATGTGACGCTGGCTTTTCTATGCCTTGAGTTGTGTAGGCTTCTTCTGAGGCTATTGTAGCAGTGATGCTGCTAAGATCTGCTGGCGTCAGTGAAATGAGCTCAATATCTGCTTTAAGCGGCTCACCTAAGCCTGACATCACATTAAGCTTACCTAAACCAGCCGCAAATAGTGAGACTGGCATTAATGCCATACATAATGCAACTGTGATTTTTTTAAATGTTAAGTTATGCACTATACCGCCCTTATTTACCAATTATATTGCAATAACAAAAATAACATCAATTAGTTAGAGATGCAAGCTCATAATGCACATTATATTCAGTTGCTATGTGGTTGACTGTGAGTACTGTTGGTTTTTTTCAACGGTTTTACCGTAACTTACATCTGTTTAACTTTGTTTGGGGCGGATCTAATCCTCTATTAGAATGCGCAACATCCTTCTTAATGGCTCTGCTGCACCCCACAACAATTGGTCTCCAACTGTAAACGCAGAGAGATATTCACCGCTCATCGCAAGTTTACGCAAACGTCCAACTGGCACATGAAGTTGACCAGTCACGGCAGCAGGTGTGAGTTCATGAATACTAGATTCTCGCTCATTTGGAATGACTTTTGCCCATTGATTTGCATCTGCAATCATGTGCTCAATTTCATTTAACGGCACATTTTTAGTTAACTTGATAGTTAAAGCTTGGCTATGACAACGCATTGCGCCAATACGGACGCACAGTCCATCAATGACAATTGGATTCGCTTCACGACCGAGGATTTTATTGGTTTCAACGCCACCTTTCCACTCTTCTTTGCTTTGCCCATTGCCTAAATCTTTGTCTATCCAAGGTATTAGGCTGCCAGCCAGCGGAACGCCGAAATGCGTGGTTGGAAAATTATCGGCACGAATGGTATCAGCGACGGTTTTATCAATCTCTAAAATTGCTGAAGCTGGATTAGCGAGCAATCCACTTACAGACTGATTCACCACACCCATTTGCTTAATCAGTTCACGCATATTCTGCGCACCAGCACCAGATGCTGCTTGGTAGGTCATGGAGGTTGCCCACTCGACCAAATTCGCTTTGAATAATCCGTTTAAAGCCATCAACATGAGCGAAACCGTGCAGTTGCCGCCCACCCAGTTTTTTCCACCCGCTTGTAACGCATCTTTAATCACATGCATATTGACTGGGTCGAGAATAATCACCGCGTCTTTTTCCATACGGAGGGTTGAAGCCGCATCTATCCAATGACCTTGCCAACCTGCTGCTCTCAACCGAGGAAAAATGTCGCTTGTGTAGTCACCGCCTTGGCAAGTCACAATTGCATCCATCTGGCTTAACGCATTGATATCATTAGCATCTTGTAAAGCAGGCGTGGTCTTACCAACACTTGGCGCAGCGCCACCCACTTGCGAGGTGGTGAAAAACTGTGGCTCCATTTCGGCAAAATCGTTCTCTTCTGCCATACGCTGCATGAGCACGCTGCCCACCATACCTCGCCAGCCTACAAACCCTACTTTAAGCATTTTTCTTCCGCTTTCTTCAATTATTCAATTGCACGACTATTTTGTCGATTTTTGTACCGCTTCACCTGCTTTTTCTAAATCTTTACCCATGCCATCGATGGTATTACAAGCAGATAAGCTAAATAAAATCAATAAGACACTAAAAAACTTCATCTTTCACCTTTCAATTACAATACTTAACACCCAAATCGGTGCAAAAACTTAATCCCTAAAATTTCCAAATTTTAACGGAAAATCTATGATGCTTTTTTTACACAACGCAATCGCATCTTGTAATAAATCGCGCTTAGCACCATTTACACGCACTTCATCACCCTGAATACTGGCTTGCACTTTTAAACCTGAATCTTTAATCAGTTTCACAATACGCTTTGCCAAATCAGAGTCAATTCCAGCGCGCACAAGCAGTTCTTGCTTCACTTTATTACCGCCCACTTTTTGCACGTCTTTATGTTCGAGTCGTTTGGTAGAGTCGGGTTCTTTCTTTTCCATCGCAGGCAATAAAATATCTTTGACTTGATCTAACTGAAAGTCATTATCGCCATGAATGGTGATGATGTTGTCTTTTTCGTTAAATTCTACTTTAGCGGCCGTGCCTTTAAAGTCATAACGATTGGTAATTTGTTTATCCGCTGTATCAATCGCGTTTTTCAGCGCGACTTTGTCTACTTCAGAACTAATATCAAAACTTGGCATAATTTTTTTCCTTAACTTTCACAAACTTTAGTTTCGTAATTCCATTTTCCTCCAAAATCAAGGCAATTATCGATTTTAAAAAAATCCGAAAACACGATTACGAAGTCAAAGCAACAAAAACGACTACAAAAATTAGGGTTAAATTTCTATTTTTCAAATTAGTATACTTTACCGAGAGAATTTGGATGCCCTGCAAAGCAATATCCATCCGCCTTCCAGATCATGATGTTTGATGTTATTCAAAATGACAAACGTAGTCGAGCATTTCAGTGACTTCAATATCAAAACTTGAATTACCTGGTACAGTAAATTTATCGCCTGCACCATAAGTTTTCCAGTTATCTTCACCTTTTAAACGCACTTTACAGCTACCTAAATTAATTTCCATCAACTCAGGCGCTTCAGTATTGAAAGTTAAACTACTTGGAAAAATCACGCCTATGGTACTGCGTGTGCCATTTGGCAAAAGCACAGTGTGGCTTACGCATTTTCCATCAAAATAAACATTCGCTTTTTTCTTAACACTAACATTATCAAACTGAGCCATATTAAATCCTTATCAAAAGTTTGTTGATTATGAAGCTTACATCGCTGCAACGATTTGGTCGCCCATTTCTGAGCATGATACACGTTTCGTGCCAGCTTCATAAATATCGCCCGTACGATAGCCTGCCGCTAATACTTTCTTAATCGCGTTTTCAATACGCACCGCCGCAGCTTCGCTTTCAAAGGTGTAGCGCAACATCATGGCCACAGAAAGAATAGTGGCGATTGGGTTAGCTAAGTTTTTACCTGCAATATCAGGTGCAGAGCCGTGTGATGGCTCATACAAGCCTTTTTTTGTTTCGTTGAGTGATGCTGATGCCAACATGCCGATAGAACCTGTCAACATGGATGCCTCATCAGACAAGATGTCACCAAAAATATTGCCTGTCACAATTACGTCAAATTGTTTTGGGTTACGGATGAGTTGCATGGCCGCGTTATCCACGTACATATGGCTCAACTCGACTTCTGGGTATTCTTTAGCAACCTCAATCACGATTTCTTTCCAGAACTCGGTAGTTTCTAGTACGTTGGCTTTATCCACTGAACATAATTTTGCTTTCTGTCCATTTTTTCGACGCTTCATAGCAATATCAAAAGCCACATGCGCAATACGACGCACTTCAGATTCTTTATAAATCATGGTGTTAAAGCCTTCGCGCTCACCTTCTGCGTTAACGCGCATGCCTCGTGGTTGACCAAAATATACGTCACCTGTCAGCTCACGCACAATCATAATATCCAAACCTGCCACCACTTCTGGTTTTAGCGTAGACGCATTGGCTAGCTCTGGGTACAACACCGCTGGGCGCAAGTTTGCAAACAAGCCTAAGTCTTTACGAATACCCAACAAACCGCGCTCTGGACGCAATGGACGGTCTAAGTTGTCATATTGCGGGCCACCAACTGCACCCAACAATACCGCATCCGCCGCACGGCAAATTTTTTGAGTGAACTCTGGGTATGGATGACCGAATTGGTCATAAGCCTGACCGCCCAGAGGCGCTTCAGTAAAGGTCATGTCCATGCCTTCGTTTTTCAAGACATCCAACACGCGCAATGCTTGTTTGATAATTTCCGGGCCTATGCCATCACCCGGTAAAACTGCAATATTCATTGTCATATTTTTCCTAAAAATTTAATTTAATCTTTTATGCAAACAACCAAGGTTGTGCTGATTTATGTTTACCTTCGAAAGATTTAATTTTATCTGCGTGTAACAGCGTCAACCCAATTTCATCCAAGCCATTTAACAAGTTATGTTTTGAGGTTGGGTGTATTTCAAACGTGAATGTTTCTCCAGAAGGTAAAGTCACCGTTTGCGAAGGCAAATCGACGTTCAAGGTATAGCCTTCATTGGCTTGGCATTCATTAAACAACTTATCCACCATGGCATGGCTCGCCACAATCGGCAACATGCCATTTTTGTAGCAATTGTTAAAGAAAATGTCTGCATAGCTAGGCGCAATAATCACGCGGAATCCGTAATCTTCAATCGCCCAAGGCGCATGTTCACGACTAGAGCCGCAGCCAAAGTTCTCGCGCGCCAACATAATTTGCGCGCCTTTGTAACGTGGTTGGTTCAGTACAAAGTCTGGATTTAAAGGACGATTCGTACAATCCATACCGGGTTCACCGTGGTCCTTATAACGCCATTCGTCAAACAAATAGGGGCCAAAGCCAGAACGTTTAATGCTCTTTAAAAACTGTTTTGGAATAATTGCGTCAGTGTCAATATTTGCGCGGTCTATCGGGCAAGCTAAGCCTTTTAATTGGGTAAATGCTTTCATTAATGATTCCTTTTATAAGCTACGCACGTCAACAAAATGGCCTGCAACTGCAGCAGCAACTGCCATGGCGGGACTGACTAAATGCGTCCGTCCGCCTTGGCCTTGGCGGCCT
>JAIYEJ010000156.1 GCA_027487055.1 Methylotenera sp.
GTGGGTATGTTTCCTAACCCTGCTACAAGCACTGTTAACCTAAACTTTAACGTTGTAAAATCAGGTCCTGTTAGCCTTGAGGTTTACGACCTAAGCGGTAAACAACTGGAAAAACGCGCAATTGGCGCCCGTTTAAAAGGCCAGCACACTTACCAGTTTGATGTAGCGGGCTACGCCGCAGGCAACTACTTGGTTACTTTACGCACATTAGGTGGTGCTAAAACACTTAACCTTTCGGTTGTTAAATAAGCAACTTTTATAACGCATTAAAAAGCCCGCTGACAGTAATGTTAGCGGGCTTTTTGTTCTTATAGAGTGTTAGGTTTTATTAGTGTGTTTTTACCAGTTTCAGCACATTAGACTTTACGCCGTTGCGCTCCAGGTTTACCATGTATACACCGGTAGTCAGGCGCGTTTTGTCTTCAAAAGTAAAGGTGTTGCGGCCTTCTTTAGGCTTAATAATATTGCTGAATATTTGTTTGCCAGTTACATCTTTTAGCACAACCGAAATATCTGAATTGGTATCAGCATCAAAAACAATCTCGCTTAAGCCGTTAGAAGGGTTTTGCCCGCCATATATAATTTTTACGGCCTCTTCTTTTGTAATGGCTACTGATATGATATCAGAGTATACAGTTTGCCCTTCAAAATTTGTTTTGCCCAAGCGGTATACATTATTGCCAGCCAAAGGCTCAGGATCAGTATAAGTATAGTCTTTACGGTCTTCGCTAAACCCAGCGCCCTGTATAACTGCAATGGGTTCAAACAATTCACCGTCGGCGCTACGCTCTATGGTAAAATAGTCGTTTTCTACCTCCATAAGTGTACGCCATTTTAGCACCACCTCATCGCCCTGCCGCTCGCCTTCAAAAAAGCGAAGCTTTACAGGGTCTTTTATAGCTTCGGTGCCTGCACGCGCGGTAGTGCTTTGCCCTAAGTTAAGATATGTAAAAGTAATGCCGCCTACAACGGCAACACAACAGGTGCCAACAACCACATATTTTAGTGCTGCCGACATTTTTTGTTTTTGCTTTTGTACTATGCGTAAACCTTGTTTCATAAGCTTGATGTATTAACAAGCCCAAAACTATTTTATAGTAAGCCCAATTTTTTGCCAATGCAAGGGCATGCGTTACCCATGTAATAAAGAAGTGAAATTTGTACAAAAAGGATTGTAATATGCTGAAAATCAACACAAAAACAAATGAGCAACGGTTGCTAACATGTAAGCGGTTAGCCTATTAAGCCGTTTTGGTGCAGGTACTCGGCAATTTGTACGGCATTGGTTGCAGCGCCTTTGCGCAGGTTATCTGCCACTATCCACATATTAAGGGTATTAGGCTGACTTTCATCACGGCGCAGGCGGCCCACAAATACATCGTCTTTACCATGTGCCTCAAGTGGCATAGGGTATATATAGTTCTCAGGGTCGTCGCGCAGGGTAATGCCGGGTGTAGCGGCTAACAATGCGCGTACATCAGCAATATCAAAATCGTGCTCAAACTCTATATTCACAGCCTCTGAGTGCCCGCCCGAAACTGGCACGCGCACAGCGGTAGCCGTAACCCGGATGGTATCGTCGCCCATAATTTTACGGGTTTCGTTTACCATCTTCATCTCTTCTTTGGTATAGCCGTTATCAGTAAACACATCGCATTGCGGTATGCAGTTTTTATCAATAGGGTATTTATACGCCATAGGGCCTTCAACGCCGTTGCGCTCATTTTCCATTTGCTGCACTGCCTTAACACCCGTTCCGCTTACCGATTGATAGGTAGACACTACCACGCGCTTAATACCATACTTTTTGTGCAGCGGGTTTAGGGCCATTACCATTTGTATGGTAGAGCAGTTGGGGTTGGCAATAATTTTATCGTTAGCGGTTAGTTCGCGTGCGTTAATCTCAGGTACTACAAGTTTTTTATCAGGGTCCATACGCCATGCCGATGAGTTATCTACCACCGTAATGCCAGCAGCGGCAAATTGTGGGGCAAACTCGGTAGAGGTAGTGCCGCCGGCAGAAAATATGGCTACAGCAGGTTTGGCGGCAATGGCATCACTCATGCTAACAACCTTGTATTGCTTGCCTTTAAAGGTAACCTCTTTGCCTTGGCGCACTGATGCATCAGAAGCAACGGCTAATAATTCTGTTACAGGAAAATTGCGTTCTTCTAACACACGCAACATAACGGTGCCTACCAATCCGGTGGCGCCCACAACGGCTACTTTCATTTTTATGGTTTGTGGTGCAAATGTAAGAGGTAATGAAGTTGTTAAATAACTCCTAAGCAAATAATTGTTTTATATGATGCCGCTTCAATGATGTGATTTTTTTAGATGTTCTTTAACCACTATTGAAACGCTGTTTATTGAAATGCCTTTTGCTAAGCAATATTTACTTAATAACCAAGTATCTAATTGTTTTGATCCTTTGCTAGCATTACAAGAACCGCAGCAAAGAGCAATATTTTCAGGACCATTTATTCTAATATCATTAACTATGTGCTCCCATGTAGCTCTTGATTTAAATGAAAGAGCGGGGTTGGTAAATATTATACCACAATACACACAATGTAAGTCCCTTTGCTTTACTAATTCTTCAACGTTTTTTGGTATACCCCAACGGTTTGCCATTACTACAGTTTTTTATTCTTCACCCAAATATTAGGCATCCATTTTCACTAATACTTTAGAGTTTCTAATAATTAAGCAAACAATTCTTCTATACGGTGACGTTCGTTAGGGTTTGTTATTACAACAAATACGTCTCCGGGCTGAAAGATATAATCAGGCTGTGGTTTGTAAATGGCCTGGCCCGAGCTTTTGCGCAGGGCTAAAAAGTTAGA
>JAIYEJ010000031.1 GCA_027487055.1 Methylotenera sp.
ATTGCATGGCTGGGCTGTCACCGGCTGGGTTGGAGAAAGATAAGTTTTCCACTTGCTCGTCCGTTAATGGCAAATCAAAGCGGTCACGGAATTTCTTGAGTGACTCAATATCCATACTTTTTTGTTGGTGCGTGGTATTTTGACCTTCGCCAGCATCGCCCATGCCGTAACCTTTCACAGTTTTTGCTAAAATCACAGTCGGTTGACCTTTGTGGTTCACTGCGGCGTGATACGCTGCATAGACTTTATGTGGGTCATGACCGCCGCGGTTTAAGCGCCAAATGTCAGCATCTGACATGGCGGCCACCATTTCTTTAAGTTCTGGGTATTTGCCAAAGAAGTGCTCACGTGTGTACGCGCCACCTTTTTGTTTAAAGTTTTGATACTCACCATCCACGCATTCTTCCATGCGTTTTTTGAGTAATCCATCTTTATCCATAGCCAATAGTGGGTCCCAGTATGAACCCCACACCACTTTAATCGCGTTCCAACCCGCACCTCGGAAGTTAGATTCTAACTCTTGAATAATTTTGCCATTGCCGCGCACAGGGCCATCTAGCCGCTGTAAGTTACAGTTGATAACAAAAATCAGGTTATCTAATCCTTCACGTGCCGCGAGTGAAATCGCGCCTTGTGATTCGGGTTCGTCCATTTCGCCATCGCCGCAGAACACCCAGACTTTACGGTCAGAGGTGTCGGCAATGCCACGGTTGTGCATGTATTTTAAGAAACGTGCTTGGTAAATACCCGCTAAAGGGCCTAAACCCATCGAAACCGTAGGGAACTGCCAAAAATCCGGCATCAACCAAGGGTGTGGGTAGCTAGATAAACCATTGCCGCCTGTTTCTTGACGGAAGTTATCCATTTGTTCTTCAGTAAAACGGCCTTCTAGGAATGCGCGTGCATACACGCCTGGTGATGAGTGACCTTGAAAGTATATACAGTCACCACCAAAGTTCTCATTCGCAGCACGAAAGAAGTAGTTGAAGCCTGTGTCATACAGCGTAGCGGCTGATTGAAAGCTGGCAATATGACCGCCCACGCCAGGTGATTTTTCATTTGCACGCAGCACTGTCATAATCGAGTTCCAGCGAACTAGTGCACGCACGCGGCGTTCCATTTCTGGATCGCCCGGCAAGCGCTGTTGCAAATGCGTTGGTATTGTATTGACGTAAGAAGTGGTGGCTTTATAAGGTAGGTTACTGCCAGAGCGACGCGCTTGATCTATCATCGCTTCAAGTAAAAAGTGTGCACGCTCAGTGCCTTCATTCTCGATGACAGAAGCCAGTGCTTCAAGCCATTCTTGCGTCTCTAAGTGATCGGTTTCTGTAAAGTTGTTTTGCGAATTTATTGCCATGCTGGTGTGTTCTCCGTGTTGCTGATGTTAGCGTATATTGAATATAACAAAGTCGTCTGCAACTAAAGGTGAATTAGAATGTTCTATAAAGCCATAAGTGTGGCTTTTTTAGGCTTTTTGGTCAAGTTAAAACATTGCTTTTAATCATGCATTTAATTGGTTTTGCTAGCGTTGTTAGTGGTTTTATATAAGAGTAATGGGTTTTTAAATTGTATTAAAATTAATACAAAATGCAACTTTTTGTAGCTAATATACATTAACTACTGCGAAAAATTACTTACTTGTTTTTTAATAAAGTTAGAAAATAACATCTCTTTTGCAGAAAAATGAGGCAATAAATTTAAACGCACTCAAACTGAGCATAAGCACTTAATTAAGTTACCAATGATACTGGAATTGCGCTATGGTAGTGCGGTAATAATATTGTATTGGGCGAGCAATAGAGTGTTTTAGTTTAAAGTCAAATGATAGCTGACTGCGTTTTGTAATGCAGGGTTGGCGTTAATTCGCTTTAGCATATTTTATAAGCGCACTTAAAAAAGGTGAGTGATGATTTTCTACACAAAATAGTTTCAAGCGAACTATTTTAAAGTTTCATGACATTTCTGTTGCACCGTATTGTTCTGCTGCTTTACTTTAAGTAACAATGCGGCGATGAGTGATGCTGAAGCCAACCATATGTTAAGACGCGCGGGCTTTGCAGTATTTTGCAGTGATTTGCCATCACGATCAGGGTTAAGTCGTTAGCAGACAGTTTAAATTACGCGGTGGCTTATTGGTTAATACTCAAATTTAAATAGCTTAGATGACGTTGGTAATGTGCGACACACCGTAGATTTTAAAAGCATTTACGCAAGTGTATTGCAACAAAGGTGGGGTGCTGATAGTCTAGCAGTTCTGGGTAGCAATTTTAAACCTATAGAACTAATTAATACTTAATAAAAGCTTAATACCATACGACGCTTTAGCGTTGAGTAATAGGCTAATGAGGGCGATGAGGGTATGGAGAACTTGGCTTGGCTGGAAAGCTTTCCAGCGTTAATGCAGCTTGAATCAAAAGCGCGAGAATTATTACTAAAATCTGCTCGCATTGTAGAAGCACCTACTGGTACCATAGGCTATCGCGAAGGCGGTGCCTGCGGGGCATATGTAATGCGGCTTGCAGGGCAGTCTCGGGTATATAAAATGTCTGCCAGTGGCCGAGAAATATTGCTTTATAGAGTAGCGGCGGGTGAAACTTGCGTAATCACCACAACTTGTTTATTGGGCAATAGCAATTATCCAGCATCGACCATTGTAGAAGAGCCGATACGAGATGTGATTATTCCATCAAATGCATTTAACCAACTTATGATTGACTCTAAAGTATTTCGCACGTTTGTGATGACCAATTATGGTGCGCTAATAAGTGATTTAATCGTGTTGTTGGATGAGGTCGCGTTTCATAGTTTAGATGCGCGTTTAGCAAAGTTATTGCTAGATGCAAACAGTGATAACATTGGAAGAACACATCAGTTGATGGCAGATGAGCTTGGCACTGCGCGAGAAGTGGTGAGCCGCCAATTAAAACGTTTCGAGCAAAAAGGTTGGGTAAAACTTGGGCGCGGTCATGTCGAAATCGCCAATCGTAGTGCGCTAGAGAAGCTAGCGCAAAGCTAGATTAAACTATTTTAGTAGCTATTAATGTCGCTGCAAATAATGCGAGCAATGCAAAACTGCGTTGGCTGATAACTTCTGTTATTTTTAAACTAATTAACCTAAAACTCGATATGCCTAATATGGTACCTATCGTAAACGGCAAGGCAATTTTCCATGCTATTGCATCATGAAAAGCATGCGTTAAGACTGTCGTTATAGATACTAATGCAACTACGGTGAGTGATGTTGCAATAATGGTTTGCATATTAAAGTTACTCACTTTGCGCAAGCTTGGCACGATGACGAAACCGCCGCCCACGCCTAGCAAGCCAGATAGTATGCCTGCAATGCTCCCAGTAAAAATAAGTCTTCTTGTGCATAAGGCGGTCCAAAATAATGTTGAGGTAGCAGGATTAATCATGCAAGCGGGTGTCGGTTTATTTTCATCTGCGAGTTGCGTTTTATTGCTTTGTTGCCACATCTGAAATGCTACATATAATAAAACGACCACAAAAAGTATGTTAAGTATTTGAGCGGGTCTTTGCTTAGCCAGCCATACGCCCAAAGGTGCAAACGTAATGCCAAATGCGGCCATTAAAAGTGCAGTTTTGTAGCGCACCATACCTGCGCATAGTCCTTGTACTGTAGCAATACTCGAGGCTGATGCAACCGCTAATAATCCAATTGGTGCTGCTTCGGTTAATGGCATATTAAAGCCAAGCATTAAAAGTGGAATTGCAAATATCGAGCCGCCAGTGCCAGTGAGCGCAGAGATAGCGCCCAATAAGAAACCAAAGAATATTATTAATAGCGAATGCTCTGGCATTTAAGTTTATTTACAGCAGGTTTTAGATGCGTTCATTAATGGACTTTGTCCTTTATACCAACGCCAAACGCGGGTAATTAAACACTTGCTTTTAAGCCATGCAACCAAACCTTTTGGCGCAGTGTTTTGTTGTTCGCTATTAGATTGAGAAAGTCTAAACATATTGCCCGCACGATTACCTGTTCTACAAAAGCCTAGTACAGGTTTTGTCGCGACACTATAAGCCGATGTAAACACATCAATTTGATTGGGCATAATGTTGTTCGGAACGACTGGAATATGCACATAGCTTAGCCCAAGTTTTTCAGCCTCTGCTTTTAATTGCGCGCTTGTGGGTTGTTCATTACCGCCTTCTGCGTCTGGGCGATTATTAATAATTGTTTTAAAGCCGAGTTTAGCAACTTCAGCAATATCCTCTACATTGATTTGAGGTGCGGTACTAAATTCATCTGTTACTTTGGTGATTTGTATGGTCATAGCTTCTCTCCTTTATGCATTACAGATTTCTTGACTCAGCACTTGCATCAAAGCGAGTGCTGATTTACTTGATACTCGATAAATAATATTTTTTCCTTCGCGCCGCGTTGCTACTAATTCAGCTTCGCGTAATACCGTCAGCTGTTGAGAAAGCGTAGGTTGCCGAATATCCAGCGCTTCCTCTAGTTCGCTGACTGACTTTTCACCTTGCGAGAGTTGGCAGAGCAGCATTAAGCGATCTGCATTTGCCATTACTTTTAGTAGGCGAGTGGCAATATCTGCCTTGGTGCGCAATTCATCAAAGTTTATTTCTTTTATTTCTAGCATATTTTTATCATGGGTAAATAGTATATATATTTATATTATATTTTATTATATAATGTATTTCAACATAAATTTAAAAGTATTTTTAAAGTGTTCAGGAGTATTAAGATGTTTAAACAAATGTTTGATGAAGAATCGTTCACCTACACCTATATGATGGCGGACGAAAACACACGTGAGGCCGTTATTATCGACCCAGTCGCAAGTCATATAGAGGATTACATTACTTATATGGCTGAAAATAATTTGCATCTAAACTATGCCTTAGAAACACATGTGCATGCTGACCATATTACTGCAAGCGGCATGTTAAGGGAGCGCTTGAATATCAAAACAG
>JAIYEJ010000219.1 GCA_027487055.1 Methylotenera sp.
TCTAGAAGCAGAAGAAGCAATTAAAAGTAAAAGTAAAGAAAAAGTGAATAAACAAGCCTCAACAGTCCGCAAACGTCCCAGTTAGTATTCTCATAAAAGCAGTTCAGTTTTCATTTTGTTTGAAAAAACTCTAGTAAGTCTTGATTTTTTGAGGTTAAACGCTCAAAGTCTTTTTTATGACATCTGAATTTTCTGTAGAACTCATCACGAGCATTAATGAAGTAAACGCTCAAGATTGGGATGCGCTTCTTTTTGATGGAGGCGCTCAAGATGCAGTCCCATTATTAAGCCATGCTTTTTTATCTGCACTCGAAAACTCTGGTTCAGTTGGGGGTGGAACTGGGTGGATTCCGCGGCCAATTATTGTAAAAAATGGCGTAAAGTTAGTAGGTGCAATGCCTTTGTATTTAAAAAGTCAATCTTATGGAGAGTATGTATTTGATTGGGCATGGGCAGAAGCTTATGCGCGTAGTGGCCTTAATTATTATCCAAAACTACTTTCTGCAATTCCATTCTCACCGGTGACTAGTGCACGTATTCTTGGTAAAAACCCAGAATTACCAAATTCAATCATCGAAGCGCTAGAAAATATCATGCATCAAAATCAGTTATCTAGTGCGCATGTGCTTTTTCCTGATGAGGCAAGCGCGGTGCACTTTGATTCAGCTGGGTGGTTAAAGCGGACAGGGGTTCAATTTAGGTGGCAAAATAAAAACTATAAAAATTTTGAGGACTTTTTAGCAACGCTAAGCCATGATAAGCGAAAAAAAATTCATCAGGAGCGAAAAAAAATACAACATGCGGGTGTTGAATGTAAATGGATTAAAGGTCAAGATGCAACAGAAAAAAATTGGGATTTTTTCTACCAATGTTATTGCAATACTTATGCTGAGCATTACTCAACGCCCTATTTAACGCGTGCATTTTTTAGTGAGATTGCGAAGACGATGCCACAAAACATTTTACTGATTGTGGCAGAGCTTCATGGAACACCCATTGCCAGCACGCTTAGTTTTTATAATAACAACACGCTGTATGGGCGATATTGGGGTGCAACGCAGTTTGTTTCAGGTTTGCATTTTGAGCTTTGTTATTACCAAGCACAACAATTTTGTATTGCAGAAAACTTGCAATATTTTGAAGGTGGCGCACAGGGAGAACATAAACTTGCGCGCGGTTTTGAGCCTAGGCCAACATGCTCGTATCACAAAATCGCCCATCCAGATTTTGAGGTGGCGATTAAACAGTTTTTAATACGAGAATCTGAGGGTGTTGCGGCCTACACTAATGAGCTTGAAGAGCGCGCGCCATTTAAACAGCTTTAAGCAAAACCTCAGTATAAACTCCCGCAAGCTTTACCAAGCAATCTCTTTGCCATCAAAGGCGATAAATTTGCCAGAAGTGTTCAAGTTCAATTTTTCAATCACATCACGAAGTCCTGTTACGCTAGTGTGAGTATCTATTAATGCATTGTAGCCGCCCATGTCAGTTTTTACCCAGCCAGGGTGTAGCGTAACTACGCTAATGCCATAGGGTTTTAAATCGATAGATAGGCTTTTCATGATCATATTGAGCGCGGTTTTAGTACTGCGATAGCTGTAGCTATCACCGCTGCTATTGTCATCAATACTTCCCATTTTGCTTGTCAGCGAGGCAATTTTTTTTAGTTGGCTTCTGGTAATGTGTTGCACAAAAGCTTCTGCCATTTTGAGCGAAGACATGGTGTTTACTTTAAATGCTCTTGCCCAGTCATCATAATTGGTGTCGCCAAACGAACTTTGTGGGTACACACCAGCATTATTAATTAATAGATCAATATTTTCATCTTTAAGCTGGGTTGCTAAGGCATCAATTTGTGCAAAATCCGCCACATTTAAACTTAATATACGCACATTACTATTTGTGCTGGCAATGGTATTTAGCTCAGCTGCTTGTTCTGGATTACGGCAACATGCAAGCACTTTCCAGCCATCTGCGGCGTACTGCTTACTAAATTCTAGCCCAATACCGCGATTTGCCCCGGAAATTAATACTTGATAAGTACTCATCTTTGCCACCCAAAAAAGACATATGTTAATTATCCACCTTAAAAATAAAAAAGCCACATCTAATGATGTGGCTTGTTTGTGAATTTTTAGTGGCTTACATGGTGATACCAATTTCAAAGATAAAATCTAATTGCAAATCTGACAGTTGTGCCTTGTGTGCAATCTCATTTAAAAATGCATCTTCTCTATTGAATCTTTTTGTATTTTGCCAGGCTTGTTGGGTAGCACTACTGGCATTTGCTAAGGCGTTTTCCACTTTTGTAAGCGCATTAAAATAAATTAATGCTCTGTTCATTTGTTGTTTAGATATTGGCTCAAAAGGCAATAAATCCAATTCTGGTAGTCCGAGCATGCTGTCATTATTCGTTTTATTTGAATCTTTAGGCTGAGTTAAATGTTCCATCGCTGTAATTCCGCAAATTTAAAAAAATATAAGTCTATTTATCACTTAACTATTTATCGGCAGTTTTTTTAAACTCTTTAGGATTATTTGATTTTTTTATAAAAAAGCCGCATTGTGAAAATGCGGTTAAAAAGATAAAATTGAGGTAATTTTTTGTAGCGATTAAGAAGAGTAGCGACGATAGTACTTAAGTACTTTGGGGACGTATTGTTTTGTTTCTTTATAAGGTGGAATTCGGTTTTGATATTTAATCACTGCGCCTGGCCCCGCATTGTAGGCGGCTAATGCAAGTTCTAAATTCCCATTAAATTGCCCTAGCAACTCACGTAAATATCTTGAGCCTGCCATCACGTTCTGCTTGGTGCTGTCTCTTTTGGTGTAGCCAAAGCGCTTTGCGGTTGTTGGCATAAGTTGCATTAAACCATATGCACCTTTATGCGATTTTGCATATCGATTATGTTTTGATTCTGCCGCAATGACTGCGTTAATTAATGCAGGGTCTAATTTTGTTTCTTCTGCAGCGGCAATCACATCATTTTGATAGGGTAGTGATGCTTGTTTAATTGTAGTTTTTGGTGTACTCTCAACTAGTAATGAAGATGCGTCTAAAGGTGTAGTATCTTCAATTACAATGGTGTTTGCACCTTCTACAGCGTTACTTGTAATCGTAATTTCATCAATATTCGATGCATCAATATACAAATCTTTAGCTTGCAAGGTACTAGCGCACGCAAAAAAAACAACTAAAACAAATGTTTTTGAAGAAAATTTAACCATAAACATAGTTTAAATGATTTACCAGTGCTTTGTAACTCCCCCATTTGGACTATTGGCGCAGTAATAACTTGTAACTTAATGAATCTGCAAAATAATATTTGGTTTCTTCGTTAAAAATCTAAAGTCTGTAAAGTATTAAGATTGCTATTTTTCTGTTTGGTTAGACCAAATTGATGGTCATTAAGAAATTGTTCAATTGTTTTAGGCTTTGAGAATAGATAACCTTGTCCATAGTCGCATCCCATTTTGATTAACAAATGTTGTTGTTGCACAGTTTCAATACCTTCTGCGACAACTTTCAGACCTAATTTATGTGCCATCACAATAATTGCTTCGCAAAGCACCATATCTTCAGAGTCTAAAGTTAAATTCTGAATGAACGACTTATCAATTTTAATATAATCTACATCAAGTTTTTTAAGGTATGACAATGAAGAGTAGCCGGTACCAAAATCATCTAATAAAAATTGAGCACCAGCTTCCCTAAGATCTTTGAGTATTTTGCTTGAATTGTGATTTAAGTCTAGCAAGAGACCTTCGGTAATTTCTATACCAATACTGTTAGTGGGAAGGTTGGAATCCTCTAAAAATTTTGGCCATTGATTTAGTAAGCTATTGCTACCAAATTGTTTAGGGGAAACATTTAGACTAATCGAAAAATTAGAATCAATTGCATTTTTTAATTTGTATACATCTTGTAAAGCTTTTTTAAATACCCAGTCGCCAATAGGCATAATTGCATTTGTCAGTTCTGCAATTTCAATAAACTCGGCAGGGCTAATGAGTCCGTTTTTTGGGTGTTGCCAGCGAATTAATGCCTCAGCTTTAAAAGTCTTATTTGTTTTTAGATCAAGTATAGGTTGGTAATGCAGTACGAATTCATTATTTTCGATTGCTGTCTTTAAA
>JAIYEJ010000216.1 GCA_027487055.1 Methylotenera sp.
AAAGTTATTCTAAATCGGGCTCATAATCCCAGTCTACCGAATCTTTTCGTAATTTCTCACGCTCTGCTTCAGGTAGCTTTTGATGTTCTGCCCATTTTTTACGGACCTCATCTTTTTTCTCTGGACTCAGCGTTTGAAATTGCTGATAGCGCTTACGGGCATTTTCGCGTTCGTATGGGGTCATCCGACTCCAACTATTTAAACGTTTTTGCACTCTCTGCTGCTTTTGCGTATCCATTTTAGGGTAATCATTAGCGATATCTAACATTTTTTCGCGTTGCCAAGGCCTTAAAGTATCCCACTCCGTGCCCAAAGGTGCTAATACCTTACGCTGATCGTCAGTTAATTCATTCCAAGCTTTGGTTGGCGCTTCACTAGCTGGGTCACCGTTCAATGAAGATCTAATACTGCTGGTATTTCCCATTGCCAAATGTGCATTTGAATTGCTATAAACTTCTTCAGCATGTAAATGCGTCACAAATAATGCTAACAACAAAAATATTTTATTCATCACACCCATAATTTCTTATCTACCAACTATAAGTTAGCTTTTCCATCATTTAATGTAGGTTCAAAACCCCTATCTACAAAGGCTTCTGGCGGCAAATCGGCACTTAACAGAAAAGCATCACTTGATTCATTGCTACTTAAAACTTGCATCAGAACAAAACCTACAACAATCGCAGCCAACACAAATCCTGTGCTCACTAATCGGTGATGCTCTGCCCATGCGGACAAGCTTGTTAATGAACCGTCTTTATTTAACATTGTGCCAGAAACCTGCGCCGCGTGCGCCTTTAATGCACGATCTCGACCATTTTCCAACTGCTTTAATGTGCGCATGCTCAAGCGCTTGGCGTTGTCATCTAACAAGCTTGCAATTTGTTTTCCTTGCGATTCATCAGCTGTGCTCTCTAAGTCCTGATGATTTGTGTTGTCTATAGTCATGAAGTAACTCCTAAATTTGCTAATGCTTTGGTGCCCAAGCCTTGTTTTTCTAACAAAGTAGCAAGGGTATGTACCGCTCGGGAACAGTGGGTCTTAACGCTTCCTTCTGAACAGCCCATCATTTCTGCGGTTTCAGCAACATCCATATCCTCCCAATAACGTAATACAAAGGCTTCTCGTTGACGCGCTGGCAGTTTTTCAATTGCTTTTTCTATGATTTTTATGGTTTGACTGCGTTCAAGTTGAATCATAGGATTACTTGACTCATCTTCCACATCTATCGTATCGAGTGGATCATGGTCTTCTTCCCCATTTTGGCCAGCGCCAAATGAAGAAAGTAAAGTTGTCCACAAATTACGGACTTTTTGCCTGCGCCAATAATCACGCATTGTATTTTGTAAAATACGCTGAAACAACATCGGATATTCAGTCACAGGATTGTTTGCATATTTTTCAGCTAGCTTTAGCATTGCATCTTGGACGATATCCAATGCTGCATGATCGTCTCGCACCGCGTACACTGTTTGTTTGAAAGCGCGCCGCTCAACATCTCGCAAAAAATCTGATAATTCTTGTGAACTTGCCATGAGTTTT
Organism: Methylotenera sp.; assembly: GCA_027487055.1. GTDB lineage: Bacteria > Pseudomonadota > Gammaproteobacteria > Burkholderiales > Methylophilaceae > Methylotenera_A. Next base: position 1,543 of record JAIYEJ010000216.1, read on the forward strand.
TTAATTAATTAGTAGTATAAGTATATCAGCTTTAGTTTTTATAGCAGTTTTGCATGACAAGTATGTTTGTATTCATATGGCTTTTGGTTACAATCACAATATCTAGTTCAACTTATGAACTAGTTCAAATTAAGAAAGTTTAAATTTAGTATGCCGCGTATATTGTTACTAATTGTATTAGTTTGGATACTATACCTAATTTTGAAACGCGTTTCTGCAAATCTGACAAAAGATAAATTTACTGAAAAAAAAGCTGAAAACGAAAAAATGGTGTTATGCAGTAAATGTGGCTGCCATATTCCGATGAGTGAAAGTTTAACAACAGATAATCAAATCACTTGCAACAACCCTGACTGCACCAAACCAGAATAATTAAATGGCTATTGATTTTTTTTCTCGCTTAGATTCAAAAATAACCAGCACCCGCTGGCGCAGCCTGAAGCTTTACAATCTATATCGTCTAATTATCGCAGTATTACTTTTTCTAACTCAAGGCATTTCATCTGAGAGTCTTTCTAATTTCAACAATTCTGGCGACTTTTTCTTAAACTCATTTTCATCTTTAGTCATTGCATACTTTATCTTCAGTGCAATATCCGCTATTTTCACGTGGCTAGAAAAACCCAATTTAGATATTAGTTTACCTGCACAAATTGTCATAGATATCATATTTATTGTACTTATTATGCATACACAACAAGGTAGCCAAAGTAGTATTGGCTTATTGTTAATCGTCACAATTGCAGCTGGCAGCTTAATTAGCATTGGCCGCTTAGCCTTATTTTATGCAGCTATCGCAAGCATTGGTATATTACTTGAGCAAACATTTCATATTTTAGATGTAAGCAGTCCTTCCGAAAATTACACTTCCGCCGTATTGCTAAGCTTAGGCTGTTTTGCCACCGCATGGCTGGCCTATAGTTTGGCCAAGCGCTCCCAAGAAAGCGAACTGCTTGCTGCTCAAC
>JAIYEJ010000208.1 GCA_027487055.1 Methylotenera sp.
AGGCAAAATTTATCCTTAAACCAAGTTATTTTCAAGTATATATATGCAGTTAACCCCGCCTGCAAAGGGCAAAAAAAGTCGTTTTTCTTATCCAGCCAATGGCTTAGATAGCTTATCTCTAGCAACACTTTCATGTCGCTTAAAAACAACACAAGCGCATGAAAAAACACCACTTATCATTATTACTGCGAGTGCGTTTGAAGCACAGCGTTTGTTAGATGAAATTCCTTATTTTGCGCCGGACTTAAGCGTAAATTTGCTGCCAGATTGGGAAACGTTGCCATACGATGTGTTCTCACCACATCCTGATTTAATTTCAGAGCGCTTGGCGACTTTATATCAAATCTCACAAAACCTATGTGATGTTGTGATTGTGCCAATTGCCACGGCGTTGTTGCGTTTGCCCGCAGTTTCATTTTTAGCTGGGCATAGTTTTATGCTAAAAAAAGGCCAGCGCTTAAATTTAGAAGCGCTACGTCATCAATGTGCGCAGGCGGGATACCATCATGTGACACAGGTGATCTCGCCGGGGGAGTTTAGCGTGCGTGGCGGCTTGCTCGATTTATTCCCAATGGGCAGTGTGTTGCCGTACCGTATTGATTTATTTGATGAAGAAATCGAAACGATACGAACCTTTGATATTGATACACAGCGCAGCCTTTACCCTGTGCCAGAGATTCGTTTGCTACCCGCACGGGAATTTCCTTTAGACGAAGCGGGCATTAGTAAATTTAGAAGCAACTTTCGCGAACAATTTGAAGGCGACCCTCAACGCGCGACGATTTATAAAAATGTGAGTAAGGGCGTAGCGAGTGGCGGTATAGAATGGTATTTGCCGCTATTTTTTGATGAGACTTCTAGCTTTTTAGATTACTTGCCAGAAAATGCAAATATTGTCATGCATGGCAATTGTGATAAAGCTGCGCAACAATTTTGGACCGATGCCGCTTCTCGCTATCGTTTGCTGGCGCACGACCCTGAGCGTCCAATTTTAAAACCAGAAATACTTTTGTTTAAAACAGATGTTTTTTTCGCAAGCACACACCAGTTTCCTTTACTAAGTCTCACACTTGAAGCAGAGAAAACCTTACCCGCTTTAGAGATAGAACGTCGCGCAGAGCAACCTTTGCATAAGCTGCAAGCCTTTATCGATGAGGCTTCTAGCGACGCACAAAAGAAGAGGGTGTTAATTACTGCTGAAAGTCTTGGTCGTCGAGAGACGATGCTACAACTTTTTGCAGAGCATGGTTTGCAAATGCCAACATGTGAGACTTGGGCTGAGTTCAATAAAAATTTAGCACCATTGATGTTAGGAGTTTCGCCGTTACACAGTGGATTTTCAGATAGTGGAATTGCTGAAGCAGAAGATAAAAATAGCATTGTGGTGATTACCGAATCTGAGCTTTATTCAGGTACAGTGCGCCAGCAACGCCGCCGCGAAAAAGAAAAAGCGCGTAATACCGAAGGCATGCTTAAAGATTTATCTGAGCTACATCTAGAAGACCCAATTGTGCATGAGCAACATGGGGTAGGGCGTTATAAAGGGTTGATTAATTTAGATTTTGGCGAAGGTGAAACAGAATTTTTGCTGCTAGAGTATTTTGGTGATGACAAACTTTATGTGCCCGTCTCACAGTTATTTCTCATCTCTCGTTATTCTGGTGGACCACCAGAAAGCGCGCCACTCCATCGTTTAGGCTCTGGTCAGTGGGAAAAAGCCAAGAAGAAAGCTTTAAAACAAATACGCGATACTGCTGCAGAGTTGCTGAACCTTTATGCCCAACGCGCGGCACGTAAAGGCCACGCTTTTACCTTGAGCTTAAAAGATTACGAGGCGTTTTGCGATGGTTTTCCCTTTGAAGAAACGCCCGACCAATTAGACGCGATTGAAAATGTGATTAAAGACATGCAATCGGGTCGCCCCATGGATAGGTTGGTGTGCGGCGATGTGGGCTTTGGTAAAACAGAGGTTGCGCTACGTGCCGCATTTGTTGCTGTGATGGGAGGAAGACAAGTTTCAGTACTGGTGCCCACCACTTTGTTGGCCGAGCAGCATTATCAAAACTTTTGTGACCGTTTTGCAGATTGGCCCATTAAAGTGGCTGAAATCTCACGCTTTAGAACCGCAAAAGAAATTTCCGAAGCTTTGCGTGGCTTAGCATCGGGCGAGATTGATATTATTATTGGTACGCACCGCCTGATTCAAAAAGATGTGAAATTTAAAAATCTAGGCTTAGTGATTTTAGACGAAGAACATCGCTTTGGCGTGCGCCAAAAAGAGCAGCTCAAAGCTATGCGTGCAGAAGTCGATGTGTTAACGCTTACGGCAACGCCAATACCGCGCACCCTAAGCATGGCGATGGAAGGCTTGCGCGAGTTTTCTGTTATCGCCACACCACCACAAAAACGCCTGAGTATTAAAACATTTGCTACCTATTATGGTGACGGCATTATTTACGAGGCGATGATGCGCGAATTTAAGTGCGGTGGCCAAGTGTATTTTTTGCATAATGAAGTAGATACCATTTTTGTACAGCGAGAAAAGCTAGAAAAAATTATCCCAGAAGCTCGCATTGGTATTGCGCATGGGCAGTTACGCGAGCGCGAGTTGGAATCGGTAATGCGCGACTTTCATCAGCAACGTTTTAACGTTTTGCTATGCACCACCATTATTGAAACGGGGATTGATATCCCCACTGCAAATACCATTATTATTAATAAAGCAGATATGTTTGGCTTAGCGCAACTGCATCAATTGCGCGGTCGTGTTGGGCGTAGCCACCACCAAGCCTATGCTTATTTGCTCACCGACGAGCACCGTAAAATAACACCACAAGCGCAAAAACGTTTAGATGCGATTCAGTTATTAGAGGATTTAGGCGCAGGCTTTCACTTGGCGATGCACGATTTAGAGATTCGTGGGGCAGGTGAGTTGCTTGGCGATAACCAAAGTGGCGAGATGCAAGAGATTGGCTTTAGCTTATATTCTGACATGCTAAACCATGCGGTTAAACAACTTAAAGCTGGTAAAGAGCCAGATTTAAACGCACCGCTAGGCGTGACGACAGAAATTAATCTACATGTGCCAGCATTGCTTACCAATACCTATTGCCCAGATGTGCATGAACGGCTTGTGATTTATAAGCGCCTTGCTAATGCCAATGATGATGATGTGTTAGATACCTTGCAAGAAGAGCTAATTGACCGTTTTGGTTTGCTACCAGAACAGGGTGAGGCGCTGATGGCTTGCCATCGGTTACGTATTGCGGCTAAACCGCTCGGCATTATTAAAATTGATGCCTCTGATTCATCCATACAATTGCAATTTGATTTAAAAGCAGATTTAGACCCAATGAAATTGGTGAATCTTTTACAGCGTGATAGACGTTGCAGGATGAATGGCCCAGACAAGTTACGCGTCACGGTGCAGCTGGGCAATGTGGCGCATCGGGCTGAATTTGTAAAGACGATACTTAAAGAATTTGCTTAAGATTTTGCAAAATTAAAAAAGGCTAATGTTGTACCTCAGCCTTTTTTAAATTCAAAACTAAAATTAATTACACATCAATAATCAGTTTATTTTGCGCAATTA
>JAIYEJ010000334.1 GCA_027487055.1 Methylotenera sp.
TATAACGACCCTCAAGTGCGGTCATAAAACCAAGTGGTTCATACTTCCAGGCTAATTCACCATAAATTTGGCTTCGGTATGTTCCAGGAATTTTGTTTCCTGCAGCAACAGTTCTAGTTGTTGTTGTAGTTGGTCTGAAGGTGAAAGCATCTTTAAATTCTGCATCAAGAAAAGTATATGCAAAGTAAGTGGAAATGTTGTGATCTAATCTGGAATCTATAGATAACTCTATACCTTTGCGCTCAGTTTCTCCAGCGTTTGTGAATGATGAGCGGCCTGCATTTGATAAAGATGTGACAATTTCGTCGTCAGTTTTTATTAAGAAAGCTGTTATGTTCAAACTAGTATTGTCATTTAAAAAAGACTTAGCACCAATTTCTAAGCTGTCACTTTCTGAGGCTTTTAGAGATAAGTTTGGTTTGCTTGCTATACCAGCGTTTACATTATCAAATGCTGCTTCTATGAAAGTTGGGGTTTCAAAGCCTTTTCCAAAGTTAGCATACAAATTAATGCGTTCTGTTGCTTTCCATGTGGCACCGATGACAGGCGTAGTTTTTTGATACTCTACCGAACCGCTGTTGTCCCCCTGTCCAGGAGCGCCTGCCGTGGTAAATTCATCATTGACTTTTAATCTAACTTTTGTGTGTCTTGCGCCTGCGTGCAAATCCACTGAGGGTGTTACGCTAAGTTTACCTTGAACATATTGATCGAAGTTGCTTGAGATGTTTTCTTCTCTACGGTTAAGTGCGCTGCTCGGTGCCCCCGCAACCAATATATTGGTGTCTAAGCGGTCATCGGAAGATTTGCCATAAGTTAAGCCAATGCTGAAGTTGTAAGGAATGCTGCCTATGATGCCACTGTTATCCCAGCGTGCATCCATACCATAGAATTCGCGGTCAATCTCACTTAATCTAGCGGTTGTGCCGCCAAGCGTTGTGGCTGTTGGAGTCGTCGTCAAAATCTGTGCATTTTTACGTGTGCCTACATAAGGGATTAAGCTAATCTTATTATTCGCATTAAAAGCATGTTCAAAATTAAAGCCTATTTGGGTATGGTTTCTTTCTACACTAGTATTAGCAAATAGCGCTGCAGGCACAACTGAATCACGTAAGCTGCTATTAAATGCACGTGCGCGGTCTAAACCAATTGGGTCTAGTGCATCTTGCTCAAACCAATTCACTAGCGTAGTAAGCTTTGTATCGTCGCTAATATTAAATTTAAATTTAGCTGTCGCCGCTTGTTTATCACTTTCACTATTATCACGATAGCCGTCAGTTTCAAAGTTAGATACGTTCAGTAGATATTCAAGACCATCAATTTGGCCTGCTGCATCCATCACTTGGCGTTTTGTATTGTAACTACCAAACATCGCAGTCGCGCCAACCACAGGCGATTGCGGTGCATCTTCAGTAAATAGTTGAATCACGCCACCAGAAGAGTTTCCGTAGAGAGCTGAGAAAGGACCACGCATCACTTCGACGCTTTTAATGGCAGATAAATCCACTACGCCTGGTTGACCTTGACCATCTGGCATGGTGAGTGGTATACCATCTACATAAACACGAATGCCGCGAACACCAAAACTAGAACGTGCACCAAAACCACGAGAAGAAATTTGTGGATCTTGCGCAGATTGTGTGCGATTTTGAGCGGTAATGCCAGGCACACGAATCAAGCTCTCAGATAGTGTCATTTGCAATTGACCATCTTGAATATCTTCTTTATTCACCACATCAATGGCAACGGGCAAATCAAAGCTGTTTTGTTCTACACGCGTGGCAGTCACAACTACAGGTGCAGAGATAGAAATTTCTTCTGCAGCTATAACTTGATGAGGAAGATTGAATGCGCTAAGAACTAAAGCGCTGGTTAGTTTTTTGTTGAAAAGATGCTTAGAAGACATTGTTTCCCTGACTAATATAATAAGTATAGTAAAATTTAAGAGCGAGATTCTACGTGAAATCAGTCAGGTAAAAAATCATGAATATCATGATTTATGAACTACTTAGCCCGAAAAGGCTATGCTTTAAGCTTTAAATTCAATGATTTTTTATTGCAGTAAGTTTGCTATATGCTGACATAGCAATTTGGCGACCTCAGCTTTTGGGGCTAAAGGTAATGGATGTGAACCATTTTTATCGAGTAGCGTAACGCTATTTACATCAGATCCCATTGCCTCTGTCGCCAAATTAGCAACAATCAGAGGCAATTTTTTAGCTTTACGTTTGGCTTCTGCGTACTCCAGCAGGTTTTCACTTTCTGCTGCAAAACCCACACAGAATGGAGCGTTTGGTAAACTTGCAACATCTGCAAGAATATCCTTGTTTTTTGATAATTGCAGACTAAGTGACTGCTCACTTTTCTTAATTTTATGTTTGCTTGGTTTAATTGGTGAGTAGTCTGCAACAGCTGCTACACTAATAAAAATATCTTGCTCACTGACATTTTGCATTACCGCTTGATACATAGCGGCTGCATTTTTTGCGCTGATATTTTTTATGCCTTTAGGAGGGTTAAGTGAAGTTGCTCCACTCACTAATGTGACATCTGCCCCCATATTGGCTGCCGTTTCTGCAATGGCGTAACCCATTTTACCTGAGCTTAAATTGGTGATAGCTCGCACAGGGTCTATCATCTCTAGCGTCGCCCCCGCGGTAATGAGTATGCGTTTGCCCACCAATAAAAAAAAAAAAAAAAATGCGTTAA
>JAIYEJ010000146.1 GCA_027487055.1 Methylotenera sp.
CCAACTAAATCATTTGGTGATTTCAAATTTGAGTCTAAAGCAAGTGCCTTATTTGCCCCTAAGTAACGTGACTCTGTGTCTTTCCAAAAAATCTGCACTGGTGCAATATCGATAATCGTTTTTAAAAGACTATGTGAAGCAAATAATTCAGCCTCAGCTTTTTTAATTTGCGTAATGTCTATTCCAAGAACAAATAAGCCAATTATTTGATTATTTTCATCTACATTAGGGATTAAATGTACGAGTTCTGTTTGTCTTTTACCTGTTTCAGAAACAACTTCGCTTTCAAAGCTACAGCGTTCGCCTGATAATGCACGCTTAACATAAGGCTCTGCACGAGAAAACATGGCTTCGCCCTGAAGTTCAAGCATAGTTTTACCAATAATCCATTTGGGTCGTTTTCGAAAAACTAATTCATAGGTTTTATTTACATACTCATAACGAAGTTCACGATTCACCCGTGCAACCGTACCTGGAATACTATTGATGAGCAAACTCAATTCACGCTCATTATCTTTTAACTGCTGTAAGGCGTTATCAAAGCCTTCTGTAGCCAAATCAATATCATCTAGTTTTAAATTATCTTTAATATTGCCTTCTAAATTGAGACTAATACCTTGCGCAAAGCTTGTTGATTTTTGCTTTAGCACTTTCCGAACTAAATTATTAATGCGGTCTATTATCGTTTTATTTACTGCATCATGAATCAAAGCACCTATTAATAAACTCATTAAGCCTAATACAATAGCCATGGTCATGAATAATTTATTTAACGGCGCTAAAATTGGTTCAATAGGGACTAATCGATAATAACGCCAATCCATAGGCATCACAGTCGTATAAATTGCTAAGTATTTTTGGTTTTTGAATTTGATTTCATCTGTAAAAATCTTTGCTTTATCACTAAGCTTTTGCTTAAAAAGTTTTTCAAGTAAAGGTGCTTGATTATAGTCCGGCTTAAATGTAACTGGATTTACCTCAAATTCAAGTTGCCAAAATCCTGCTTGTAAGTAACTTCCATCTTTATCAAGCAAAAAGTGTTTCTCATCAAGATAACGCTGATTTTTTTTAAACAAGTTATGAAACATATTAGGAAGATACATATCCTGCCCTATAGTACCAATCCATTCTCCATTCACATCCACTGGTTTTACAGCACTGACTAGCCAAGTATTAAGCGCTTTGTCAAAAGTTGGCTTTGTCCATTGCATCTTGCGTTCAGGGTTTGTTGCAGGGTCACCTAATGTCAGCCAAGGTGTTTGCGTGTAATCAGCATCTGCTGACATATTCATCACAAAGTTAGGCGTAAAAATATCAGAAATCACTTCTGTTTTATCGCGCGAAAGAAACCACAAATTATTTAATGAATCATTAATCCCAAATGATGCTGCATCAATGATTTTTTTTATACGCATATGCAATGCTTTTTGATCTGCATCTAACTTCGCATCTGGAGGTAAAAATACACCTGCAGTTCTATCATTAATAACTACTTCTGGTTTAATACGCCATGCACCATCAGAACTACGCTGGATTATTTGATTAAAAAGGAGCACTTCATCGTTACTTGCAGGGGCGGCCAGATGGAGTGACATTAATTTAGCTAAGGCATTTATTCTAGATTCTTCCTCCCTGAATCTGGGAAAGGTGTTCATTACATCGATATCTGTTTCGGCCTGCAATACTAAAGATTCATTACTTAGTAATTGACTCTTGTAATAATAAAAAAGACCAATAGCAAAAGGAATTGTGATGAAAACAATAATTGTTGAGACAATAATTGCTAGTTTTCTGCTTAGGAGCATAACAGATAAGCTTTAGCAATTACGATATTAGACAATTGCAAAAACGCGCAATCGTTTACTTGAATAGCAATTTTCCAAGAGGATGACAAATTTACACCTGCCTTTAATTGCATAGTCACCTTTTTATAAATGAATTTAACTATGCTTGTAGTTATTTTTTTGTTTTTATTAAAAAATCTTGGCTGTCGCTTGCTTAAGATGCTTGAGCAATATGTACCCAAGTTAACACAGGCAAGCTAGAAAACACGACTATTGTTATTTGTTATTAAGGTGTTAAGAATATATTGCTAATATCAGCCGTAAATGTCAAGCAAAAACTGCTTGACAGCCGCATATTAGGCTAATGTTGCACTACGGAAGCCAGACTGAGTTTTTGCCTGACCATTTCTGCTGTAAACATCGCTACTATCAGAATTGCCCTGAAGATGATTAAGGAGTTGTTTGTTGAGATTAAATTGCTTGCTGATTAAAATGCCGTTTAAACGATTCAGCTCTTTTGCTTGGATTAGATTTTTTTTAAATGCCACCCATGCTTTATTTAATGCGGGTTCTGCTTGTATTTTAAGCCATTCGGTCATGCCATCTTCGTTTGGTTCAAAACCATTGGCAGCCAAAGCCTCATAGCGATTTAACACCGCTGAATTCATGCGTTGTAAAACGGCAGATTTTTCGTCTAATAATTGTTCTATTGAATTGATATCGGCCTTAATTAAAGCAGATTGCTCATTGCGTATGGTTGTTAACAACTCCTCAGCCAATTGCATATCAAGTGCAAAAGAAATTGGTTTCATAGAAGTTGATATCGCCATATTAGCCTCAAGTTTTTTTAGTATTTAATAAATCTTTTACAGACTCAATGAGTCCATCTGCTACTTTTTCAGAGCTCACTTTAAATTGACCGTCAGCGATAGCTGATTTTATTGCCGCCACTTTTTCTGCATCAAACACATTGTCAGCGCCCAAATTTGCTTCTAACGTTTGTAATTGTGATGCCATTGACGATAATGTGACATTTTCTGCCACCTTGCTGTCTACACTTGTAGCTTCAGTTTTTTTACTAGGTTCTGCTTTACCTGTGCTGGTTTTATCGACCCCAACGCTTACCGTACTTTTAAAAGAGTCATTAATTTTCATGAAAATTTCCTTTTCGCCAAATTGTCCATGCGCACTTAATTTTACATTTTGCGCATCTATATGCATGTATCGGCATAGTTTATGCGAACTTTAGTCTTTTTACATTAAATTTTCTCAAAAAATATATTCCTTTTTTTAAACTTCATACTTTAGATTGCTTAAAATTTAAAATCCCACTTCTATTTGGCCGCCAGCACGTGCAATACCAGTCACTAGTTGACCGCTTGCAACCTTTACCTGCACTACTTGCCCTTCATTAGCCTTTGCCATTGCCTTACCTTCCGCTGAAACACTAAACCCAGTTCCGCTTGAAATTAATTTAACTGTCTGTCCTTGTTGCACTACTGGCGTAATTTTTAACATTTCTTGCCTGAGTACAGTCCCTGCATTCATCGATATATTCACAGAGCGTCCTATTGCTTGATTAGCATCCGTAAAAACACCTGCTGGTAGCTGCGTTAAATCACCATTTTCAAAAATGATATCTTGGGAAGTGACAACCTGCCCTTGCCCCAATGGTGCCGCAGCCACTAAATACTGCGCAAGCACACTCACATTCGCTTGCACATAGATAGTCCAAGCACTTGGTGATTCACATTTCGCGCCTACTGTTGTTTTTCCCCATGCGCGACTGCCGCTAGGCATAAATACTTGTAAATCATGACAGCTTGCTAATTTTAAATTTGGGTCAATAGAACCCACTTGTGTTTTTACTTTTCCTGGATAACCAATTGTTTGTGTTTGTAAAAACTCTGCAATTTTTTCTTTAATTAAGTATAAGTTCTGCTTACTACTTGCGCTAACAGATTTATCAACGATATCTGTTGAAGCAACAGAAGTAGTCGCTGCATTTGATATAGCAGACATGCTCATGGCCATAACAGAAATAGCAAGCCAACATATTTTTAATCTTAAGTATATTCGTACGTAGTCTGCATTAAATTTCATATGCTGCATCCAAAAAAGGAACTCTAGTGAATTGCATTCTACGCATTTGAGGGAATAGTTCAGTCAAGAAAAGGCATAGATTTACCCTTTTTCTTCTTTAATTAATCACAAGCTTTTAATTCTAGACTAGTGCTCATGTGTGTTATCGGCAAAAAGTGTCAATACTTTAGATATTTTTTAATGCCGTGTCGAAAGGAATAAAAATGTTAAATAAGCTTGATAGTGCGCTAGATTTTCATCAAACAGCATTAAGAGTTCGTGGACAGCGTCAAGAACTTATTGCTGCAAATATTGCAAACGCTGACACACCTAACTTTAAAGCACGCGATATCGATTTTAAAGCAGCTATGCAAAATGCATTGGGTGGAAATGAAAATGCTTCTTTTAATGTTACTAAAACATCTAATCAGCATATTGATGGCACGGCTACAAAAGGCGTTTCCTCAAACTTAGGTGCAGGTGAACCCTTATTTCGTCCAATCATACAAGGTAGCGTAGACGGCAACACGGTAGATATGGACGTTGAGCGTAATCAGTTTGCTGATAATGGTATTCGTTATGAAGCAAGTCTGACGATGATTAATGGTCAGCTTAAAAAATTGTTAACGGCTATTCAAGGCCAATAACACAAGCTATTAGGAGCAACAAATGTCTCTATTTAATGTATTTAATATTTCAGGTTCTGCCATGAGCGCCCAATCACAGCGCTTAAACACAGTTGCCAGTAATCTTGCCAATGCAGATAGCGCAACCAGTGCAAACGGCAAACCTTATAAAGCCAAACAGGTTGTATTCAGCGCTATTCCTACAAATTCACCTGATGCAAGTGGCGTAAAAGTCAAAAGCGTGGTTGAAGATAAATCTCCGCCCAAAGTGATTTATGACCCTAAACACCCATTAGCTGATGAAAAAGGCTATGTAACCATGCCAAATGTGAATGTAACTGAAGAAATGGTGAATATGATTTCTGCATCTCGTGCTTATCAAAACAACGTAGAAACCATGAATGCTGCTAAAACAATGTTACTTAAAACGTTGACGATAGGTCAACAGTGATGTTGTCTTTTTTAAAAAGCACTACGGTGATGTTGTCATATATCTATGGCGCAACAATCATGCTGTCGTACTTAAAAGGCAGCACAATCAATTTAATCCATTTATATGGCACGACTATCGTAGTGTCTCATTTTTAACTTCACAACAATATAGATAACTCCATAAAGGAATCACCATGACAACCGTACAAAGTACTTCTAACAACCCTACTCAAGTCCTGCTTGATAGTGTAAATGGCACAAAAAACAATGCAAAAGCAAACGCAGATGGAACGCAAGATCGGTTTTTGAAGTTACTTGTCACACAAATGAAAAACCAAGACCCACTAAACCCAATGGATAACGCCCAAGTCACGAGCCAAATGGCGCAATTATCTACTGTATCTGGTATTGATAAACTGAATGCGACCATGGAGTCTCTGATCGGCAGCGTTCAATCTTCACAATCTTATCAAGCATCCAGCATGATAGGCCATGACGTTTTGGTGGCTGGTAATGAAGTCAGTACAAACGGAACAGGTGGATATTTTGGCGTTGATTTACCAGTAGGTGCAGACAAACTGACCGTCACTATCAAAAACACCGCTGGCGAAACAATTAGAACTCTTTTACTTGGCGCACAAGAGTCCGGAAGCCTACCTTTAAACTGGGATGGTTATGCTGACGATGGATCAATTGCACCCACGGGCAGCTATAAATTTGATGTTGCAGCGACAATTTCTGGGCAACCTGCAACTGCAGAAGCCTTGAGTTATGCCAAAGTCATGAGTATTTCAAATAGCTCAGGTGTCATTAAACTTAATTTAAGCAACCTATCATCAGTGAGTACAACTGATGTTAAAGAGATTTTTTAAATCAAATATATTCAACATTTATTAGGAGAACATCATGAGTTTTCAACAAGGTTTAAGTGGATTAAATGCAGCGTCAAAACAGCTAGAAGTGATTGGTAATAATGTGGCAAATGCTAATACGGTGGGATTCAAACAATCCCGTGCTGAGTTTGCTGATGTATTTGCAAACTCCTTAAGTGGTGGTGGCACTTCACAAATAGGTATTGGTACCAAAGTATCAAACGTTGCGCAACAATACACACAAGGCAATATTAGCGCCACCAATAACTCCCTAGACATCGCCATTAATGGTGGCGGGTTTTTTCGTATGAGTAATAACGGCTCTATTACTTACTCACGTAATGGCCAGTTTCAAATGGATAAAGATGGTTATATTGTTGATGCGAGTAGCAAGCGTTTAACTGGCTTTACTGCTGGCCCTACAGGTGTACTTTCTACTGGCGCTCCTGCTGAATTAAGAATAGAAACTGGAGATTTACAACCAGCGGCAACCACCGAAATTGTAGGTTTAGTTAATTTAGACTCACGTAAAACAGCGCTTACTGCAGCTGGTTTTGATCCTGCTGATCCAACTACTTACCATAACTCTACCGCTGTGACTGTCTTCGATAGTTTAGGTAATTCGCATACACTACAAAGTTTTTTTGTAAAAACAGCGCCTGGCATTTGGAGTGTATTTACAGCTGCTGATGGTGTTTCAACAACTGTGTTACCCGCCCCTACCGCCACCATGACCTTTACTGGTACAGGCATTAACCCAACTGTCGCACCAGCAAGTGCTGCAACATTATCCTTTCCTGTAACAACAGGCGCAACAAGTCCTGTGGCAATGACTTTAGATTATTCTGGAAGCACGCAATTTGGTTCTAATTTTAGCGTCAATAGTTTATCGCAAGATGGTTTTACTTCAGGTCGCTTGGCTGGCTTTATTACAGGCTCAGATGGCATTATTACTGGACGTTATACCAATGGACAATCACAAGTACTTGGTCAACTTGTCTTAGCAAATTTTGTGAATCAAAATGGATAGCAATCGCTAGGTGGCAATGCATGGGCAGAAAGTTCTACTTCTGGCCCTCCACTTTTAGGCGCGCCCAATACAGCATCTTTAGGTGTGCTGCAATCAGCTTCATTAGAAGATTCCAATGTTGATTTAACTGCTGAGCTTGTGAATTTAATTACAGCACAACGTGTATACCAAGCAAACGCTCAGACCATTAAAACGCAAGACCAAGTACTGCAAACCTTGGTAAACCTACGCTAATTTAATGGATAAAGTAGCAAAATTAGGAGCTGGTGATGGATAGATTAATTTATACAGCGATGACTGGTGCTAAGCATATATTGGACCAACAAGCGACAACGGCGCATAACCTTGCTAACGCAACATCTACCGGCTTTAAAGCACAGATAGATTCATTTCGAGCTGTGCCTGTGATTAGCGAAGGATTACCAACGCGCGCATTTGTTGTTGATGCAACTGTAGGAGCAGATTTTAACTCTGGTGCTATTCAGTCTACAGGCCGTGATTTAGATGTCGCTATACAAGGTGAAGGTTGGCTGGTTGTACAACGTGCAGATGGCTCTGAAGGTTATACGCGTAACGGTTCACTTAAGGTTAGTGAAAACGGGGTGCTACAAACTGCAACAAGACTAACCGTTATGGGTGACGGTGGACCTATTAGCATACCACCAGATGTTGCAATCTCAATTGCGAAAGATGGCACAATTTCATCAGTTGAAAATGGCACTTTACCTGGACCATCTAATGTCATTGGTCGATTAAAGCTAGTTAATCCGCCTGTAAGTATATTGACGAGAGCAAGTGACGGGACGTTTGTTACGCCCAGTGGCACTGCCGAAGTGGATGTCAATGTTAATGTGGTAAATGGTGCTTTAGAAAGTAGCAATGTCAATGTGGTAGATGCGATGGTAACCATGATTAGCCTTGCAAGACAATTTGAAACCCAAATGAAGTTAATTCAAAACGCTGAGAATAACGCCAATAAAGCCAGTCAGCTCTTAAGTATGGGTTGATCGCTATTCGTTTAACATATATTTAATGGTAAAAATTTAAAGGATAAGAAATGATACGTTCATTATGGATATCAAAAACTGGCTTAGACGCCCAACAAACGCAAATGGACGTGATTGCTAATAACTTGGCGAACGTTAGTACAAGCGGATTTAAGCGTTCACGTGCAGTGTTTGAAGACTTACTCTATCAAAACATTCGTCAACCTGGCGCGCAAAGCTCGCAACAAACCCAGTTACCATCTGGCTTACAACTCGGTACAGGTGTTCGCCCTGTTGCAACAGAGCGTATTTTTACGCAAGGCAACTTACAACAAACGGGGAATGATAAAGACATTGCAATTCAGGGCGCAGGATTTTTCCAAGTCTTACTACCTGATGGCACAACTGCGTATACGCGCGATGGCTCATTTCAAGTGGATGGTCAAGGTCAATTAGTCACTGCGAGTGGTTTTCCTGTTCAACCCACCATTAATATTCCGCTTGGATCGCAAGCGTTAACTGTTGCTCGGGATGGCACAGTTTCTGTTGTGCCCGCAGGCAGTGCAACTGCGACGCAGATAGGATCGCTTCAATTGGCTACTTTTATTAATCCTGCTGGGCTTCTAGCTAAAGGTGAAAATCTATATGTTGAAACAGATGCTTCGGGAAATGCAAGCAGCAACACCCCAGGTGCAAATGGCGTTGGTATCTTATCTCAAGGTTATGTAGAGACTTCTAATGTGAATGTTGTTGAAGAATTGGTCAACATGATTCAAACCCAACGTGCTTACGAAATTAATAGTAAAGCCATTACAACTTCTGATCAAATGTTGCAAAAATTGACACAAATGTAATTAGTCCA
>JAIYEJ010000107.1 GCA_027487055.1 Methylotenera sp.
AAACGTAACCCCAGCACTACTGCTAATCGCATTATTTCTCTTTTATATGATCAATTGAAATAAACAGACCTTATATGCGCTTTGCGGCTTACGTTTCATGATGCGCTTCGCGTCATTGGGGAGTGGTAGTGCGGGCAATTGCATGGTGGTTCAAAACGCGTCTACCAATGTATTGCTTGATTGTGGTTTTGGCGTAAAAGAAACGCTATTGCGTTTGCAAAAGCTAGAGATTGCGCCGGAGCAAATAAGCGGTATTTTGGTCACACATGAGCATGATGATCACGCCAAAGGAGCTTTTAAGCTAGCCGCAAAATTTAACATTCCTGTTTGGTTAAGTCATGGCACTTTAAAAATGTGCGAGCGGTATATACCAGAAAATACCGAACTGAAATTTCAACTGATTGATACCCAAAACAGATTCAATATCGATGCCTTAGAAATAACGCCATATCCAGTGCCGCACGATGCACGCGAACCAACGCAATTTACTTTCTCAGATGGACAATACAAATTAGGCGTGCTCACAGACGCAGGTTCATCTACTCAGCATATAGAACTCGTGCTAAGTGCTTGCGATGCATTGGTTTTAGAGTGTAATCACGACTTAAATATGCTGGAAAATGGCCCATATGCATGGTCACTAAAGCAACGTGTTGGTAGTCGTTTCGGGCATTTAGATAATCTAAGCGCAGCTGCGCTTCTCGCCAAGCTTGATAACAGCAAACTTAAGCATATTATTGCCGCACATTTAAGTGCAAAAAATAATACACCAAGCTTAGCGCAACAAGCATTAAGTACAGTACTGAATTGCACGCAAGATTGGGTGGGTATCGCAGCGCAAGCGGATGGATTTACTTGGCGAAGCTTTTAAAAATATACTAAATAACAAAAAAGCCGACTAAAAGTCGGCTTTTTTGCTAATCAGAACTAAAGATTAGTGTGCTGGTGCAGCTTCAGCAGGTGCAGCTTCAGCAGGTGCAGCTTCAGCAGGAGCAGCTTCAGCAGGAGCACCTTCAGCAGGTGCAGCTTCAGCAGGAGCAGCTTCAGCAGGTGCAGCTTCAGCAGGAGCAGCTTCAGCAGCTGGAGCTTCAGCAGCAGGAGCTTCCTCAGCAGGTTTTTCGCCACAAGCAGTTAAAGCAAGTGCTAATAATGCAGCTAATAGAGCAGAACGTGTCATTTTTATATCCTTAATGTATTGAACTAAAGTTAAACCAGTTACGGCGGACCACCTTAGCCCAACCGAGTGCTTCGAATTTTACCAGTTATGGTGAAAAATTCCACTATATTTTTGGAAAAATGATAATTTTTGATTCTAAAAGTCGTTTATTCGCAACAATTTACAGATGAAACTTCATGTTTAGGCATTTTTTTAGTTAATCTACCTTAATGGATAGGTTCGAGTTCTGCTGGCTTGCACTATTTTGATAGCCTAAAATTTTACGGCTTACCTCGTCATTTTGCTGCATTGTGCCGCCAATATCGACCCAACTGCCTAAATTGGTACGTACAACCGTGGTGAGTTCTTCAAAATCAATAAATCCTTGTTGGTTTAAGCGTGCGATGCGTGGAGTGATTTCTAATTCCACTTGATTACCAACTGTGCGTGGCCTTACCGCAAAACCAGTGGTGATATCGCGCCAATCGGTGATGCGTCCTATCGCAACAAAACGTCGGGTGATGGTCACCCATTCTTGCGTAAATGGTACTATTTGCCCAACACGAATAAAGGCGCGCTCGCCATCAAGCACATTTAAAAATTGGCTACTATTTTGTTGTGAGTTGCTACTGCCATTTTCAATCTCAATAGTGCCGCTATTAGGATTGTTTGAATTTTGGCCGCGCCTATCATTACTAACGGTCACTTTGCCCGCTTTTACATTGCCAGTGACTTCTACCCCTTCGCGTTTGCTTTGTATATTGCTATTTCTATTCACTGTAATTTTGCGATTAGCGCGCGCAGCATCTAATTTTTCTATGGTGGCTTCAATTTCGCGCATGCGTTCAGGACTTGCACGCAGTATAAGCTCGTTGTTCATACCAGTTGCGGTGCCATCTGCGCCTACCATGGGCTCAATAATTGGTAATAAATCGCTGGCAAAACGGTGCTGTAACGTAATGATCTTAAATTCGGTTTCAGCAAAAACACTGGCGCTTAACAATAAACACAAAAGTAATATTTTTTTCATTATTCTTTGACCGGTTTTGTATAAATATAGATTTTATAAGCCCAGTTTGGTGGCACTTACCGCCTCAGTTGTTTCATCTAACAACTCACCAAACCGCATCACTAAAGCCGCGACTTCTGCTTCGTCATCAAACGAATATTTAAAACGCGCTTGGTCAATATGAAACCGGCGCAAATAACTTTGCTTATCTGCAATTACAAAACAGTCTTTGGCTATTTTAGCGACATCGTTTGTTTCATACACTGTCATTTTGTGACCAAAAAGCCTTAGTAAACTAAATAAGCGTGGACAATGGTTAATAAAGTGGTCTGACGATTGCAGAATAATCGTGAGTTGGGCTAAGCTATTCTTGCTTAAAAAATCGCTTATTAATTCAAAGCGCCTTAGGCTTGCGTAATCACCATGTTTAAAATCTTGGTCAAAAATCAGCAATTCTTTTTCTGCACTTGTAATGACATAATTTAATGCAGCTTCGTAATTACGCTCACCTAACAAAATGGTATTTGGTTTTAAATCCACGTTTTCCATAATCCATAATTTCCATAATATAAGTTATCCATTTTAAATGACCTATCGTTTAAGGCACACATAACCCGCTAAATACGCATCATAAAGAGAATCGCTGCAAGCATCATGGATATTAGCTTCCAGAGCATCTGTTTTCAAATGGTTATAATCTGCTAAATACTTAATTTCCTTATAAATATCGCCAGGCACAGTGAGTTTTTCACCATTTAAATAAAAGTTGTCATTTGCAAATAATAATTGAGACTTTAAACTCAGCCATAAAGTTTTTGTTGCAAGTTGCTTATTAAATTCCACTTTAGATATTTTTTTATTCGGAGCAAACACAACATCAACTTTTGGTTCAGATAAATATTTGCCTAAAAAATCCGCAACGTGTTTTTTATCCCAAGTAATCTTCTGCAACATTTCATCCACTTTACTAATCATGTCGTCGCTAATTTCAGCAGGGTGGATTTGCAAGCTTAGATTAGGGTCGCTATAGAAACCTTTTTCTTGAATATGGTCTTGCAAATAATTTAAAAATTCATGCAGTAGCTCTTGCGTTTTAGGCGCGCGAAATCCAATCGAATAAGTCATGCAGTCATCAGATTCTGAAACGCCCCAATGCGCGATTTGTGGCGGTAGATAGAGCATGTCGCCAGCTTCTAATACCCATTCTTGCTCGGGTTTGAAGTGTTTTAAAATACGTAAAGGCGCATTTTCGACTAAACTTAGGTCAGTTTGAGCGGAAATTTTCCAATTGCGCTTGCCACTTCCTTGTAACAAAAACACATCATAAGAATCCACATGCGCACCTACGCCGCCGCCAGTGGGCGCGTAGCTCACCATTAAATCATCTAGTCTGGCGTGCGGAATAAAATTAAACTGTGCCAATAAATCTGCCGCTTCAGACAGGTGTTGGTTGACGCTTTGCACTAACAGTGTCCAGTTTTTTTTGCCTAGTTTGGCAAAGTCGGCATCATCAAACGGGCCATGCTTAACTTGCCAAATATCCTTTTTTTGGCTAATGATGCGTGCCTGCACATTCTCCTCGCATGCCAAACCAGCTAAATCATTTGGACTTAGCAAACCTATAAAATTAGGAATCGCTTGGCGAATCAATAATGGTTTTTTCTGCCAATATTCTGCCAAAAAATGTGAGGGTGTCAGCCCGTTAAGAAGTTGTAATGGTATGTTCATTTAAGCATTTTAAACTTGTTTATGTAGAAAATATAAAAATAGATGAACAAATGTAGACAGACCTTTCTACAAGGTATATAGTTTTTTCCCACGGAGATATTGTTAACGTTTTGCATTTACATTTTGGGGGGGATTAAATATGAATAAGCCTGTAGATTTAGATACCAAAACTTTCCACGGCGCATGCCCGCACGATTGCCCAGATACCTGTAGTATGGTGTATACGGTTAAAGATAATAAACTAATATCAGTCACTGGCAATAAAGAACACCCCATGACGCGCGGCGGCTTGTGCGTAAAACTTCACGATTACGAAAAACGCCATTATCACCCAGACCGTTTGCTATACCCGATGAAACGCACCGGCCCAAAAGGAAGTAAGCAATTTTCGCGCATTTCTTGGGATGAAGCCTTAGATACTATTGTGAGCAAATGGAAAGGCATTATTGCCGAGCACGGCCCTCATGCCATTATGCCTGCGAGTTATTTGGGTAATCAAGGTTTGGTGCACGGTTTAAATGGTGGCGATGCGTTTTTTAATAAACTGGGCGCAACGGTTTGCGAGCGTACCTTTTGTGGCGAAGGCTCATGCACCGCATGGTTGTTAACTGTGGGACCAACTGGCGGCGTAGACCCTGAAAGTTTTATCCATAGCAAATACATCATTATTTGGGCGTGTAATTCAGTTTCAACCAACCTACACCACTGGCATATCGTAAAAGATGCCCAGAAAAAAGGCGCCAAAGTGGTGGTGATTGATAGTTATGCTAGCAAAACCGCAAAAGAGGCCGATTGGCACATTGCACCCAAACCTGGCACCGATGGCGCACTTGCGATGGCGATGATGCACGTGATTATTGAAGAAGGCTTGCAAGACCAAGATTATATTGATAACTACACACATGGTTATAAAGAGTTAGCCGCGCGCGCTAAAACCCGTACGCCAGAATGGGCAGAAGAAATTACAGGTATTCAAGCGTCGG
>JAIYEJ010000041.1 GCA_027487055.1 Methylotenera sp.
GGGTTTTCGCGCAACCAATCTAACACATGCGGCAGTCGCACATTGAGTGAGTTCACGTTCCAAGTGGCTAATTTAAAAGGCTTGTTATGCATGTGCCAAATTTTAGCATGTAAGCTAAAAAATAAATGAAGCCACAAAAATTTAGCAGCCAAAATATATTTATAAATTGATGCAAGTCACTCTAAAGTTTAATTCTCCACTGCCGATAAATATTCAAGTATCCAATATGAATCTAGGGAAATTAGATACTTTGATGTAAGCAATATATTGAAATAAATTTTAAATTTAACTTAAAGGAAAAAACCATGAAAAAAATCGTAGCTACTTTATTTGTTTTAGCATCATTAGTTTCTAACGTTGTAGTTGCTAGCGACTGCAAACCAGGTGAGCACAAAGACGACCACGGTCACTGCACTAAATAATTTTGTAGTACCCTAAGCTAATTTTTAGCCTTTGATGGCATTGCCATCTATAAAAACCTCAGCCATTAAGTGTTGAGGTTTTTTCATTTCATTTTTTTATTATAAGTGCCACAACTCATCAACAGGTCATCTTAACGTTAGCAAAATAACCATACTTACCAAAATAGCTCATTGAGCTGTAGTAAAATGACCTTTCAAAGTAAATTTATGCAGAGTGTTGTCGTGGAAAAAAGCATTGGCGCAGGCCATATTAAAGCCGCAATATTTGATATGGATGGTTTGCTGATTGATTCCGAACGAATCATTATGCAAGCCTGTGTGGCAGCCGCTACTCGCATCGGCATCACCTACACCCAAACTGATTATCTTGAATTAACAGGCCGCTCGTGGAAAGACGCCAAGCCCATTATGATTGAACAGTTTAATGGTGAAGATAACTTTAATCGCATCATGGAAGGTTTGGATGATGCACTTGCCAAACACGAGAGCACATTTCCGCTCAAACCAGGCGCGTTAGATTTGTTGCAGCATTATCAGCGCAATCAAGTGGTGTGTAGTGTGGCTTCGTCATCGGCCATTCAACATATTATGCACCGCTTAAGTCGCGTTGGAGTGCACGGTTACTTTAGCCACTTTACTAGCGGGCAAGAGGTCGAGCGTAGCAAGCCTAACCCTGATATTTATTTGTTGGCGGTAGAAAAGCTGGGTTTAACAGTTGAAGAGTGTATTGCCTTTGAAGATAGCGAGCCTGGTGCACGCGCTGCCATTGCGGCAGGCTTAAAAGTTATAGTAGTACCCGATTTAAAACATCCAAGTGACTTTGTGCAACAAAATGCCCACCGAGTGGTGCCAAGTTTAACGCACTGGCTCGAGGCGATTCGTTAGCTTTTTGGCGTTAACAACCATACTTGCTCAGTGGCTGGGAATTTTCCTTTTAATCCATCTGCCATTGTCTCACTCGCTAGCAAAGTTAAATCATAATGGGTTTGGTAATGCTTTCTAACTTCATCAGCAGAAATCGAAAAGGGTGGTCCTGCGTGTAAGTTTTGGTCATATTCAAAACAGATGAGTAATTGCGGTGCTTTGTTAGTAAGCGCCAATAAATGCGCAGTATAGGCTTTTCGCATTTCATTAGGCAAGGCTACCAAAGCCGCGCGGTCATATATCGCGTCTACCTTTCCTAGAATTTCTGGGGTGAGATTAAAAATATCGCCGACAAATATATCAATATAGGCCGAACTAAAATGTGTAAAGTCGCTTTTTTGCGTGATTTTTGGTGTTAAGTTTAGTTGACTAAATAATTCATCAACTGCAATTTGGCTTAACTCAGCACCAATCACTTGGTAGCCTTGCGTCAACAACCAAGCAATATCCAAGGTTTTCCCGCACAAAGGCAAAAATATGCAAGGGCTGGTTTTTTGAGGTATTTTTGGCGTTAAGTTTAAGGCAGAAAAATGCTTCACTAACAAAGGGTTGGCTTCGGGTAAGTGAAACCCAATCTGATTACTTTGCCATCTTTCATGCCAAAAGTCGGGCTGCATACTGCTCCATTTTTTATGGCGGACTCGCGCTTCAGTGCGCCGTATGTGAGTTTGAAATGTTGATTAAATCATAAGCTTTTAAGCTAGATTAGGCGCGAGATTATTTTACAAGCGCAGCATATATTAAATATGCAAGCGCAGAAAAATAATCAATACAACAACGTATAGCGACAATGCGGGTGGTTTATGCCATCCCATTATGCCGCAACAATGCATCCATACTAGGTTCTCTACCTCTAAAAGCAACAAACGATTCCATGGCTGGGCGCGAACCGCCTTTGGCAAGCACTTCCTCTTTAAAGAGCTTGCCTGCTTCGGCTGACAGCGTACCCATTTCTTCAAACAAGCTGTAAGCATCTGCAGATAATACTTCTGCCCATTTGTAGCTATAGTAACCTGCTGCATAGCCGCCGGCAAAAATGTGCGAAAAGCTATTAGGAAAGCGGTTAAATTTAGGAGGGCGTACCACGGCAACTTCGTCGCGTACTTGTTCGATTACATCCAAAGCGGTGAGATTTCCGTTGGGGTTAAACTCCCCATGTAAGCGCATATCGAAGAGTGAAAACTCAATTTGGCGCACGGTTTGCATGCCCGCTTGGAAGTTTTTGGCAGCAACCATTTTATCAAACAGCTCACGTGGTAATTCCCCGCCTGTGTCCACGTGCGCGGTCATGTGGCGTAGTACTTCCCACTCCCAACAGAAGTTTTCCATAAATTGGCTGGGGAGTTCCACCGCATCCCATTCCACGCCTTTAATGCCTGATACGCCATATTCATCCACTTTGGTGAGCATATGGTGCAGACCGTGACCAAATTCATGGAACATGGTGATGACTTCATCGTGCGTGAAAAGCGCTGGCTTACCACCGACAGGGGCAGAGAAGTTACAAGTTAAATAGGCCACTGGTAATATTACGCCATCCGCTTTTTTGCGGCGTGTAATGCATTCATCCATCCACGCGCCACCGCGTTTGCCGTTGCGGGCGTAAAGGTCTAAATAGAAATAAGCAACGGGTTGATTTTGGCTATCACTGATTTGGTAAAAGCTTGCATCTTTATGCCAAAGTGGCGCTTCAGTTTTGCGCACTTGTACACCAAAAATAGTCTCCACCACTTTAAATAAGCCAGCCAACACTTTGCTTTCAGGAAAGTATTGTTTTACCTCTTGGTCAGAGAATGCATATTTTTCTTCACGCAATTTCTCGCTCACGTAGCCTACATCCCACGCTTGCATGTCATCAATGCCCAATTTTTTTGAGTAGGCAGTCAGCTCTTGCATATCGCGCTCGGCATAAGGTTTTGCGCGTTTAGCGAGCGTATCTAAAAACTCGGTCACCTGTTTTGGCGTGTCCGCCATTTTGGTGGCGAGTGAAAGCTCGGCATAGTTGTTAAAACCCAACGTTTTGGCTTCTTCAAGCTTCAGTTTTAATATATCTTTAATTAAGCCCGTGTTATCCCATTTTGGGTTTCCATTTTCATCGGGTTTGCTGAATTCTGACGCGCGTGTGGCGTATGCACGGTACATGGTTTCGCGAAGTTCACGATTATCGGCATATTGCATTAAAGGCAAGTAAGAGGGAAAGTGAAGCGTAAACTTATAACCATTGCCTCCATAATTAGCATCGCCAGAAGCCGCCTCCAAAGCTGCTTCCAAAGCATCATTCGGAATGCCTGTGAGCGTACTTTTATCTTCTACAAAGTGCGCAAAATCATTGGTGTTATCCATGATGTTTTCTTCAAACTTAGAACCTAATTTAGAGAGTTCTTCGCTCACTGCTTTAAAACGTGCTTTTTGTGCAGCAGGTAATTCAGCCCCACCAAGTTTAAAATCGCGCACTTCATTATTGATAATTTTTTGTTGTGTAGGCGTTAATTTTGCAAAAGCGGTGCTTGCTTGAATAGCTTTGTATTTTGCATATAGGCGTTCATCTTGTGAGACATCGCTACCATAATCAGTGAGTTTGGCTAAATTTTCGTTGTAGGCTTCGCGCAATTCTGGGCTATTCACCACCGCGTTCATGTGACCGACTTGGCTCCAAGCGCGGTTTAATTTTTCACTATGGTCTTCTAGCTTAAGTGCAAAGTTATCCCAAGTTGGTGATTCACTTGAAGTGGCTAAGGTTTCAACAAGCGCACGCCCTTCAGTAATCAGGCTCTCAATTGCTGGGCTTACATGCTCGGGATTAATCTCGTTAAATTTTGGTAAGCCAGCAAAATGTAATAATGGATTAGAAGCTTGAAACAATGGGTTTGACACGAAATATTCCTTAAAACAAATTAGTTAGTTAGACTCAGTTAATTAGACGAAGCGCAAATGGGTAGCGATAAGTTTCACCCTTACTAGTTGAAATGGCGGCAATAATGCAAAACACAATATTCACCAACCAAATAATCCCCATTAATAAAAAGCCAACCAAAATCACAACAAGCACGCCAGCAATAAATTGGGCGATTAACATGGTAATTTGAAAGTTAAGTGCTTCTTTAGCTTGGTCTCCAATATAGGCGCTGTCATCTTTTTTTAGTATCCATACAATTAGGGATGGAATAAAAGAAAACACCGTGCCACCTAAGTGCGTCACAGTGGCAATATTTTTATCATCACTAGATGGAACAGTTATTTCAATAGACACTGTGAATCCTTTCAAGTTAATGTAGATTGAATTTTGAAACTAGAGGTTCAATTTTTTCTAAATCGGTGTGGCTTAACACTTTGCGCGCATTGCTAATGAGTTTACTCATTTGGCTATGAAGCACTTGTTGTTTAACACTCAGCACATTAGATGGATGCATTGAGAGTTGGCGCAAGCCCATGCCGATTAAAAGCTTGGTTAATTTTGCATCCCCCGCCATTTCACCGCAAACAGAGACAGACTTGCCCAACTTTTCACCAGCCTTAATGGTGATAGAAATAAGCTTTAATACAGATGGATGTAGCGGGTTATACAAGTGCGCAACGGCGTCATCGGTACGGTCAATGGCAAGCGTATATTGAATTAAATCATTGGTGCCTATCGACAAAAAGTCTAGCTCTTTAGCAAATGCTTCTGCGTTAATAGCAGCAGCTGGGACTTCTATCATGCCGCCAAGCGCAATATTTTCATCAAAAGGTATATTCTCTTTTCGTAAAGATAATTTTGCGCGCTCAAGCAACAGTTTGGTTTGGCGTAGCTCAGATAAAGTAGAAAGCATAGGTACTAAAATTTTAATCTGGCCAAAGTGTGATGCCCTTAGTAGCGCACGTAATTGCGTATGAAAAATTTGCGGCTCAGCTAAGCAAAGCCTGACAGCACGTAAACCAAGTGCTGGGTTCGCACAGTCGCTGACGCTATCTGGGTTCATTTGTTTATCTGCCCCCAAATCAAGCGTACGAATGGTGACAGGCAACTGATGCATGGCTTCAGCCACTTTTTTGTAGGCTTGGAACTGTTCTTCTTCATCTGGCATTTCGCGCTTATTCATGAACAAAAACTCTGTGCGGTATAAACCTATACCTGTTGCGCCAGATGCTTTGACCGCATCCACGTCTTCTGGCCCTTCAATATTGGCAAATAAATCAATCGATGTGCCATCCATGGTCACTGCTTTGGTTGATTTAATGCGCTTAAGTTTTTGTTGTTCGATTGCCCATTGATTTTGGCGCAGTTTGTATTCTGCTAAAATTTCTTTAGACGGGTTAACAATCACCACACCTAGTGTGCCATCTACAATAATAAGCTCACCATCGTTAATTAAATCGCGTGCACGTTGCAATGCCACGATAGATGGAATGTTGAGACTGCGTGCTAAAATTGCAGTGTGTGAAGTTGCCCCACCTAAATCAGTAATAAATGCCGCAAAATGATGTTGCTTAAACTGGATTGCATCAGCAGGCGAAATATCGTGCGCAACTAAAATAATTACGCTTTCTTGTTGTTGTTTTGATTGGTTTAGATTGTTTTGGCCTTGATTTGGCGCTTGGCTTGGGTGACCAAGCAGCACTTTAATGACGCGCTCAACCACTTGCACCACATCGTATTTGCGCTCACGCAGATATTCATCTTCAATCGCTTCAAATTGCTCAACAATATCATCCATTTGCAGTTTAATTGCCCACTCGGCATTGCAGCTTTCTTTGCGGATAATTTCAAGCGGCACTTCAGAAAGTGACTTATCGGCCAACATCATTAAATGCGTATTGATAAACGCACTAAGCTCTGCAGGCGCATTTTTTGAAAGTGAGCCCCTAAGAATTTCTAACTCTTTGTTGACTGTGAGAATTGCATTTTTAAAACGTGTGATTTCATCGTCTATCAAATGATGAGGCAGTTGATAATGCACTACCTCGAGCAAAGCATTTGACACTAAATGCGCATGACCAATCGCAATGCCGCTTGATACGCCA
>JAIYEJ010000288.1 GCA_027487055.1 Methylotenera sp.
AGCTACGCGCAGAATCAATCAAAGGGAGCCACAATGTCATTAACAATGTCCAAACGCAGGTCATACCAATTGCCCAATTAGTGGCGCTCGAGCGGTTGGAGTACTGTGTGCGAAAGGTTGAAAATAACCAAATAAGGGTAACGATACTGGCGATAATAATTGCTACTAAACTAAAGTTTAAATGTTGCATGCCAGATAAAAACGTAATTCGTTCTTTAATTTTTGCTGGGCTGCCAGTTATCATCGCGGACCAGCCTAACCAAATAAGTCCGCTCATTAAGCCAAATAAAATAAACCCAAACCAACTTAATGCTCCAGCCGTGCCACGTTTTAAGGTTTCGATACTGCCGCCAGCCATTGCTGTGAGGGGAATAAGCAATGGCAATGCAAGCACTTCTTTATTCGTACCAAAACCAATCACAGTAAAAGCAACTATAAAAAATGTGATCATTAATTGGAATTTTTGTTTATGTATAAGCTGAGACCTGAAGCGCCACAAACCCCACGCCGCAAGTGGCAAAGCAGGCCATGCGTACCATAAGAGTAATTGCGCAAAATAAACATGTTCACTATTAAGCGCAAAGCTATTTAATGATAATGCCCACCATTTAGAGAATATATCTGCATCATAGTAGTTGCATAAAAACGCCCAGCCCAATAAAAATGGGCTCGAAACAACGAGCGCTAAGGCGATGACTTTTGCATAACTAGTATTTCGCCATAAACCAAAAAAACAAGGTAAGGCAAAGGCGCTTAGTAAAATAATCAGTAACGGCTGTAGTCCGGTAGATAACCCAGCCACTGCGACACCAAGCCCAAGTAGTACGCTTGCACGATAGGGTCGCCTTTTAGCAAGCGCGAGCGAGTAAAAGCTTGTGGCTAAACCTGTGAGTGCGGATACTGCTGGCATTAAGGTGTGTGCGCTTAATACTAGGCCAATTGAACCAATAAATACAAACGTAGTTTGGCGTCCAAAGCCTGTGCCCCATAATTCTCGGCCAGTCATGCCTACCATCAATAATGTAATCACCATCCATAAGCCAGACACAATACGTGCAGCATCATGTAGTGGCAGGATAGGACTTAGTAGTTTTCCAAGTGCTGCCGCACTTAAATAATACAGGGGAGGGCTTGCAATATGGCTGCTGCTTGCGGAATGGGGCGCTAGTAAATTTCCAGAATCAATAATATTTTTGATGACGCTTATAGAGTAAGCCTCAAATGGTTTCCATGGTGCATGGCCAATCAAGCCCATGCACAACCAAATTGTACAAAGTACAAGCAGCAACTGGGTCTTGGCTTTTTCCCCTACTTTAGCGCGGGGGGTCGACATATTGCCTTGCCAGTCGTGTTCTAGATCAAAACGCATTTTCGCCATAATTATTGATGATTAGTTTAGCATTTAGTTAATTGCATTTAGAACAATCCATCAGCGCATAATAAAAAAAGGCAGCAAAGCTGCCTTTTTTTATTAAAAAATACAATTACATGCCGTATTTTTGTTTGAATTTTTCAACGCGACCAGCAGTGTCTAAAATTTTCTGTTTACCAGTATAAAATGGATGACATTGTGAACACACCTCGATATTCATATCGCGACCATAGGTAGAGCGTGTTTTAAACTTGTTACCACAGCTGCAAGTAACGTTAATTTCTGGGTAATTTGGATGTGTTTCAGCTTTCATGCTTTTCTTTCTTTAATAAGCAGTTTCTGTAGAGCCGCGCATTATGTATTATTTTGGCAAATATTGCAATAACTTGATGCGACATGAATACTAAATAGTTGAATTTTAATTTAATTAGTTCCATAGTAAAGTTAAGCAAATAAAAGTCGTTAATTAAGAAGTAAGTTGTTTTATATGCAGAAGAAAATTAATATGAGGACTAAATATGGAAGCCACCGATAGAAATGCTTGTTTGGAAGCCTTTAATGTATTGCAAGTTGAATTAAAAATAGATGTTCAACACGATGATAAAACCTCAGAAGATTGCCCGTACTGGGTGTTTGAACGTGGTTATCGTGCTGCAGTGCAAGAGTTAATGGATATCGCAGAAACTGGAGTTCAGGTGAAGAAGTTTGTTTCGCCCAAGTTACAAAGCCTAGCTGAAAGGCTAATTTGTGTGACAGATTGCGTATAATTAACTGGATAAATTGTTGAGTTAATATCCTAATTTATACTTATTAACCGCGTCTCATACTGTCAAAAAAGTCAGCATTATTTTTAGTTTGCTTGATTTTATCTAACAGAAATTCCATTGCTTCCAAATCGTCCATTGGGTAGAGCAACTTGCGTAACACCCAAATTTTCTGCAATACATCTTTTTCAATGAGTAACTCTTCTTTACGAGTACCTGATTTATTTACATTAATTGCAGGGTAAATACGTTTCTCGGCCATACGACGGTCAAGGTGAATTTCCATATTGCCCGTGCCTTTGAATTCTTCATAAATTACATCATCCATCCGCGAACCGGTATCTACAAGGGCTGTAGCGATAATAGTGAGTGAACCACCCTCTTCAACATTACGCGCTGCACCAAAAAATCTTTTAGGTTTTTGAA
Source organism: Methylotenera sp. (assembly GCA_027487055.1). Taxonomy (GTDB): domain Bacteria; phylum Pseudomonadota; class Gammaproteobacteria; order Burkholderiales; family Methylophilaceae; genus Methylotenera_A. Next base: position 2,563 of record JAIYEJ010000288.1, read on the forward strand.
GTGCATTTGCGTCCACGCCGCCAGTCAGAACTTTGCCAGAAGAAGGGATAACCGTGTTATATGCGCGTGCTAAACGAGTAATAGAGTCTAGCAAAATCACCACATCTTTTTTATGCTCAACCAAGCGTTTGGCTTTTTCAAGCACCATTTCTGCCACCTGTACATGGCGGGTGGCGGGTTCATCAAAGGTTGAAGCTACCACTTCACCTTTGACTGAGCGAGTCATTTCGGTCACTTCTTCAGGGCGCTCGTCAATAAGCAATACAATTAATATACAGTCTGGATGGTTTGCAGTAATTGCATGTGCAATATTTTGCATCATGACCGTTTTGCCACTTTTTGGGCTTGCCACCAGCAAGCCGCGTTGACCTTTACCTATCGGCGCAATCATATCAATAACGCGGCTTGTCACGTTTTCTTCACCACGAATATCACGCTCTAATTTAAGCGGAACAGTAGGAAATAGTGGCGTTAGGTTTTCAAACAGAATTTTGTGTTTGGTGTTCTCAGGCGCTTCACCATTCACCAAGTCAACTTTAACAAGCGCAAAATAGCGTTCACCATCTTTTGGCGTTCGAATCTCACCTTGAATTGAATCGCCAGTGTGTAGGTTAAAACGACGAATTTGAGAGGGTGAAACATAAATATCATCAGTGCCCGCTAAGTAGGATGTATCTGGCGAACGTAAAAATCCAAACCCATCTTGTAAAACTTCTAAGGTTCCTTCCCCAAAAATACTATCGCCTTTTTTTGCTTTGTTTTTAAGAATAGCGAAAATAACCTCTTGCTTGCGCATGCGGCTCGCATTTTCAATTTCGTCAGCAATTGCCATTTCAACTAATTCGGTTACAGGAAGGTGTTTAAGGTCGGATAGATACATGTGAGGACTCGCTAGAAGGGAACTGCAATAAAGAGAAGGGTTAGAAAAAAGGAATTCGTTATATTTTACCTAGAAATATTTAAAATACCTGCTGACATAACTTAATTAAGGCCAGCAGGCAAAATTTCATACTATATATTGCTGTCTATAAATGCGGTAAGTTGTGATTTAGACAAAGCGCCCACTTTAGTCGCTTCTACATTACCATTTTTAAACAACATTAATGTAGGTATGCCGCGAATACCATATTTTGGTGGTGTTTGCTGGTTGTCATCAATGTTGAGTTTTGCTACTTTTAGACGACCCGCATATTCCTTAGAAATATCATCTAAAATGGGTGCAATCATTTTACAAGGACCACACCACTCAGCCCAGTAGTCTACTAAAACTGGCAGTGGCGACTGTAAAACTTCCTGCTCAAAGGCAGCATCGCTTAAATGGGTAATGTTTTCGCTCATTTTAACCTCGGTATAAATTTTGGTGAGTTGCTTAAGTTGTTGTAAAACTCAGCTTATAAGCCAATGAATTTTTGCATTTATTTTTAAAGGAACTTAAAAACTGAAATAGATTTATAAATTAAATTGTAATTGGTATTACTGAATAGTACTTTAATATTATTAGTATAACAACATCATTTAACTTATATCAAGCTGTATTCAAAGCGTTCAAATCTAGCGCTGCGTTCGACTAGCTTGTTGACGAGAATTTTTTGATGCTTATTAAAGCTCAAAATGTTACCTACTTTGCAAAAGCTACGTGCGGTGACAATGCTTGCAGATTGTTTGAGGGCGGTTATTTCTGGCAAAAGTAATGCTTCACCTTCAATGAGTAAGCCGTTATTTTCAACTTTTGCAATATCAGCGCTTGCGCTTGGTGAAATTAACTCCACACCTACATCTAGCTGATTCATATCGTTAATATTTGCCCATCGCAATACTGCTAACTCCCACGAAGCATTTTTGCTGTTTTTCATTGCAACCACATCCCCAACTTTGGCTGAAGCAGCAGAAGAGCTAAATTTTCTTAGGGCATAACCACCTGCACTTACATTTAAAATTTGCCAACGAGATGGTTTGATAGCGCCCTCGACATTGTCATGTTTCGCATGAGGTTTGCCTGTTTTAAGCAAATGGTGCGCTGAAATTAAACCAATGCCAAGCTCAACACCATCGCTTTTTTTAGATCTAGAAAAAATACGTTGCTGTGCTTTACCAAAGTTTTTAATAAGTTGCGCAAGTAAATCTTGATATTGGTTTTCTATTGCGTGGCTTGGTAAATAACCATCATTAGGTACGATGCCGTCTTGCAATAGTTTGATATGTTGATGAATTTGTCTGGCTAAATTTACAGTAACAAGAAGAATATCAGTTGCTTCATCTGGCTTTTCTTTGTTTTTTGCAACTGGAGTTGGTGGTTTATCGCCATCTAAAGCGACTATAAATACCCCAGTTGGATTATCTATTAATCCCAGAGGTCTCAGCTCAGCATGCTCTGCAATGTTAGAAAGATAGGTGTCCGTCTTTAAAATGTCAGCACTGGCTAAATGTTGTGGGTCAGCCAATTCCATCAGTAATATTTGAGTATAGATAAGATTTACCGAGCTCACATTATTCATTGCCAACTGATCTATGACAGACAGTTTTTGCGCAGATTGTTGTAGTGCGCAAAAGTAAAGCTTATGTAGCTCCCCCCATAGGCTAGAAGATGGCGTGCGGTAACAAAGGTGATGAATTAAAGCAATTTCTTTAAACGCATGAATTGCACGCTGAATCACCTGCGCTGCAGTTTTACTACTATTAATCGAAAGGATTTTATTTTGCAAATCGATTAAAGAAAGCTTATAGCCATAGGCAAATTCTTGCCATAGTTTAACTGCAACATCCGCAAAAGTCCCTTCGTTTTTTGTGAGAGGTAAACTCGCATTGCTAAAATGCAGAATCAGATCCTTATAAATCTGACTTGCCGCTGGGCGATACAGTTCTAGAGCGTTCAGACGATTAGAAAAAGCAACTTTTTGAGTGTTTAAAATTTGAAGCTCATCAATTAAGTCATTTGCCGCAGTAATTGGGTCGCCAAATGGTAGCTTTTGAATGAATTCGTTAATTTTATGTGTGCGTGTCTCAGCCAATAAAATTGGGTTATCATCTAAACTAGGTAGCTTAAAGCTTATTACCATACAAACTCCAAACGGAATTCATTAATATAGTGTGAAATTCTAGATTTGTCACTTTAGTTTAACAACTTTTTTAAGCTGAGCAACTTTGCTGATATCTTATATTATTTAAAGACTTATGTTGTATAAAAAATCATTTTTAAATTGTTTATGGTTGATTCTGCTATTTAGCTTTATAAAAATAAGCTATGGCGCAGATGATTTTATACTAAATGATACAGCAGGAACAAAGCATACCTTGTCGCAATATAAAGGTAAATGGGTGATTGTGAATTATTGGGCAACTTGGTGCCCTCCATGCTTGGAAGAGGTGCCAGATTTGGTCGCTTTTTACGATAAGCACAGAAATAAAAATATAATGGTCATAGGTGTGGCGTTTGATTACCAAAGTCCAAAAGAAGTCTCTCAGTATGTTGACGACATGCTGATGTCATACCCAATTGTATTGGGGGATGATGCGGTGAGGAAGCAAATCGGGAGTTCAGAAGTGCTACCTACCACCTACATTTACAATCCTCAGGGTCGGCTCATAAAAACTAAGCGTGGTATTGTCACCAAAAAATATCTTGAAGCCATTATCTCAGGTGAGTTGAAATAAATTTAACTTAATTTAACTGTTAAGTGGTAATTCAATGCTATTACCAGCTTCATCCAAGACATTGAGTTTATTTTCATTGGCAAATTGCATCAACTCTTCAAATCTTTCTGGGCTGACTTCTTGAAGTTTCATGTCTACCACAAGGCAACGCACGCCACTAATCACTTCGGGTTTTAAATAAGGCGAATAGCGCAATTTGCGGTTTTCACCAAATGTAGCAAACGTACTACAAATACGGTCTATCCAATCGCTTGGGCGAAACGCTTTGCCATCGCGGGTGGTACTTTGAATAATAATTTCAGTTTTACCATCATTTAATTTCTTTTCTGACATGCTGATTGTATTAGCCATATTTTCTTTCAATTTCTTAATTTATATATTCAAACACTTTAACAACTTTTTCGACGCCACCTGCATTGCTAGCAATATCCACCGCTGCATCTGATTCTTCTTTAGTGACTAGACCCATTAGGTAGACAACGGAATTTTCTGTCACAACTTTAACGTGATTTGCCTGAAATTTGTTCTCTGTTAAGAACAATGTTTTAATTTTGGAAGTTAAATAAGTATCACTTGCGCGGGTGCTAAGGTCTGCTTTTGGGCTAATAACAATCTCATTGGTAACAGTGCGAACTTGTTCAACCTCTTTCATTAATTTTTCAGCTTTTGCCTTTCTTTCGGCATCTGGTACTTGGCCGGTTAACAGCACATTCTGGTTAAAGCTAGTAACATTCACGTGAGACTCTTCGCCTAAATTAGTTTCCATTTTGCGAGTAGCTTTAATTTCAATATTTTCATCCTCTACATAGATGCCAGTGGTGCGTCTATCAGCCGCCACAGACGTTCCTACTGCCGCACCACCAACGATAGCTGGTACGCAAGCCGCTACAGAAGTCACTATTGCAATACTCAAGAAGAGCTTTCCCAGTATATTTTTAGTTGAATC
>JAIYEJ010000126.1 GCA_027487055.1 Methylotenera sp.
ATATTCGCAAACTCGCACGTGAATACGCCACCACGCAACCAGCGGTTATCCGTATGGGCATTGCGCTAGAGCGCAATTATGGCGGCAGCCAAGCCATTCGCGCAGTTTCATGCTTACCTGCGCTCATAGGCGCATGGCGCCATGTCGGTGGAGGCGTATTGCAAATGCCCATTTGGGAGCACCCATACGACTTTATGGCCATGTGCCGCCCTGATTTGATTCCTGAAGGTACGCCTGTGGTGAATATTCTGCAATTAGGTCGCGCGCTTACTGGCGAAACCAAACTGAAAACTCCACTAAAATCGATTATGGTATGGAACACCAACCCCGTCACACAATCGCCAGAGACCGATAAAATCGTCAAAGGCTTGCAACGTGAAGACTTATTTACCGTGGTGGCCGATCACTTTATTTCAGATACCGCAGCCTATGCCGACATCGTGCTGCCAGCCGCCATGGGCGCGGAGCTAGAAGATATTATCGTGTCTTGGGGTCACTTTTACCTCACTTATAACGCAAAATGTATAGATCCACCAGGTGAGGCGATTCCCAATAATGAGATTTTCCGCCGCTTGGCAAAACGCTTGGGCTTTACCGAGCCACAATTTAGCTGGAGCGATGCCGAATGTTTAGCGCATTACATCAACTGGGCATCACCCGCTTGCGATGGTATTGATTTAGCTTACCTACGCAAACATGGCTACGCGCGCCTAAAAGTCGGTACCAAAGATGACCGCGCACCCCACAAAAACGGTAACTTCCCCACACCTACAGGCAAGGTGATGTTTATGGTAGAAGGCGCAAAAAACTTTGTGGCTGGCCCTTTCCGCCAAATGTACGATGGTTTTCAACCTGGTCAAGATTTAGACCCACTGCCAGATTACATTCCATCACGTGAGTCAGTTGCCAGCAACCCAGCCTTGGCGAAAAAGTATCCGCTCAATATCATCTCGCCCAAAAGCCACGGCTTTTTAAACTCTTGTTACGGCAATATTGAGAACAAAATCAAAGGCCAAGGTGAGCAATTTGTGCTCATTAACGCGATAGACGCCGCCGCACGCAAAGTGAAAGAGGGTGATAAAGTCAAAGTGTTTAACGACCGCGGCGCATTTGAAGGTGTGGCGCGCGTGACCGATGACGTGAACGCAGGCGTGGTTGTTGCCACGCTCGGTTACTGGCGCCAGTTAAATCAAGGCACAGTAAATTGCATTAGCTTGGCAGAGTTTGGCGATATGGGGAACTCGGCAAGTTTTAGTGATAATTTGGTAGAATTAGGTCTCGCCTAACATGTCAAAAATTTTTATTTATGCAGAGTATCAGGTGTCCATTCCGTTTGCAGAAATTGATTGGGCCCCAATAAATGTACAAATGAAAAAATTTAAAGGTTTAAAGTCTAAAACTTGGTTAAGTGGTATTACTACCCACAGTGTAGGTGGTTTTTATGAGTTTGACTCAAAAGAAAACGCTCAAGCCTATATTGATGGTTTATTGGTTCCCTTTGCTAGCCAAGTGAATGGTAATTTAACGGTTAAACTTTTTGATGGTGATGTGGCGGCAGAGGCGAGTAAAGGTATGAAATCACCGTTTTATGGTTAAGTTAGTGGAAGTGTGATTGGGGTTAAAGTATATTTATAATAATCTAAATGTATTGTGTTAGAGTTTAATCGTGGGATGAAGTGTGCCCTCAACAAATGAAAAGCCGCTCATGTGAGCGGCTTTTTTTCGCCTAAATTTTTGTAAAGAGAATCTACCTAAATCACATGCATACTTTGATTATTAGGAGTTCAAATGACCAATATTGCATCGTAAATTGACCTATTGACAGTTTTTGTTAATTTGCTTTCTGTATACATGTTTAAATGTTTTGCTGAGAAAAAATAGTTGTCAAAGTGTCATTGAAACTCAGTATGAAGAAAATCAAGTGCAAGTAATTTTTCCAATCTAATCCGTTAGAAACTTTTGTGGCAACGAGTGTATAAAAGCTTTTACCCTCATCAAGGCCTTTGCGCCTGTTACTTTTGCATCTTTACACAAAGAAAAGTCGCTTTCGCGCAACTCGACCAAAATAAGCGATTAAAACTAATCGCTTATTTTGGGACTTTAACAATGCGCGCCTCTAATCCTAAATGGGCTTACATGCTCGGCGCTGCAAAGGAGATTTGAAAGTCAAAATAAAACCATGCGAAATTGGTTTTGTTAAGCGAGTTTTCCATACTCTTGAGCTATGCCGAGCAAATTAATCAAAAAAGGAGTTTTCGTCGAGGGTTATCTGAACCCGATTGAAGTTATGGGCGAGTTCCGCAGACGCCTTGCATGATAAGTCTCGCAGGGAAGCTGAAAGCCATAAGCTCAGTGTGTCTTTTTGTTTGGATACTTTACTTTGGATAAGCAAAATAAAGTATCTCGACTAAAGACGAAAAGGATTGCCCCAAGGTAGCACTTACCCCAATCTATTTGCTACTTTATATAAATTAAATTTATGCGAGTAAAAAAACAATGCTCTAAAACCCTCTCTGGTACTGCCTTCCAGAGCATCTTTTTTGATGTTGTTGCTAAACCATCAATAATGAAATCAAATATTGCGTATCCCTAGTTTTGGTTACACCCAAACGGGTCATTGCGAAGAAAATCAGAGCGGTGATAATCATTAAACGTAAGTTTTAATAGTAATTTTTTAATATCAGTGTCATCTTTGATTGTTTAAATAGCGATATGTACTCGCTTTGTACATATGCATGATTTTAGTTATGTTTGCAATAAGCAATAAATAATACAAGTTAACATTTTAAGTTTAATTTGGTTTGTAACTAATTGAATAATATATATTATGTTTTAATTTAAATTTGCAGATTTGATGTATAATTCATTGGCACAATTTGTGAAGTATATTAAATGCGTTAATTGTGATATTTTTTTATCAATAAAGGTATTAATAATGAATAGTAGAACTGGTTTTCCATTTTTATTTTTGGTCTACCTAGCAGCATTTGTATTTAACCAAGATTTTAGCTTTAAAAACGACAAAGATACTTTAGTTGTTAAAAAGCATGTTGAAGCAGTTGCGGTTAAATCTTAGTTTTATTTTAGCTAAAGTAGTAAGCTAAAAGCAATAATGTAGTGTTAAAAAGGCAGAAATGCCGCAGTGGCAATGTTCTGGGTGATTTTAGAAATTAAGCGTTGCGACTTTTCTGCCAGCATAAACGCAAATAAATCAGCGCGGCCAATAATCTTCCCAAACTCTCTTTCAAAACTTAAATTTCGCTCTTGACTATTAATCTCGTTGGTTTGTAAAAACAACTCGCCTTTGTCATTGCGGCTGGTCGAGATTTTCCATGCAGCAATCTCTACATTACGTGCCGCGTTATATAAGCTTTGCGGATGTATGCTGTCTGTTAGATAAAATTCTTTTTTTCCGCCATGTGCTTTAAGCATCATTGTTTGTAAGCCCACAATAAAAGCCAATACGCGGTCACCTTTAAAATCGTTATTAAATGCGAGGAATATCGCTTCGGTATCTTGCTTATTATCTAGCTCTTTAAATTGCCAATGGTGTTGCTCGTCGCCATTAAAAACCCAATCTGCCATTTTTTCAGGCGTATCGGTCGTGCTTTTTGCGAGCTCTTTTGGGTTACGCCGATAAAGTTTTAGCATCAAGGTTTTAAATCCTGATGTACTTTCTGCAAACTCCACATCGGCCATGCGATCAAAGTCACCTTTTGCAAGTTGAGCCAATGTGCTTTTTTCTGGACGCTCTGGCATGGGTTTGCCAATATTTTTTTCGGGCGCGGATGCGCATGCGGCCATACAGCATGTTAAAAATAAAATGAATAATCTCATGCTTCTACAACAGATTTTTTCTTAACGACCCTAGTCTTGGGGAACAAAACACAAAAAGTACTGCCAACATCAACTTCGCTTGTAATCTCTAACTTTGCTTGGTGGCGAATCAAGATGTGTTTCACAATAGAAAGTCCCAACCCGGTACCGCCAGTTTCGCGGCTTCTGCCTCGGTCTACGCGATAAAAACGCTCGGTTAATCTATGAATGTGTTGTTGTTCAATACCTATACCGCTATCAATCACAGAAAATATGGCTTGGTCATTGAGTGCGCTCCAAGTGATGCGTATATTGCCGCCTTTTGGTGTGTAGCGCACCGCGTTACTTACTAAATTAGTAAAAGCACTTTGTAGCTCGTTTTGTGCACCAAGAATATTAAGTTCAGAGTCAATACTTAACTCAATTTTATGCTTAATTTTGTATAGGCTTTGGCTCAAACCAAGGGCATCATTTTGAATCTGTTTCATGAGTTTAGTCATGTCAACTTCTGTGTCGTCAGGCTCATCAATATTACTTTCTATGGTTGAGAGCATGAGTAAATCTTCAATAATACGGCGCATGCGGAAGGTTTGCTCCGACATCAGATTAAAGTAATTTTTAAAATGATCAGGTACCGCGCCTTCTGTATCGGAAAGCGTTTCTAAAAAACCACCAACAACTGTGAGCGGAGTACGTAGCTCGTGTGAAACATTAGCAATAAAATCGCGGCGCATGGAATCTACTTTTTCCAACTGCGTCATATCGCGGCAGATCATTAGCTTTTGTTTTGTTGCGAGTGCGATGAGATGGATTTCGTACAGCACTTCAGGGTTGCGCCAAGATTTCAGTTTAAACGGTTCGCTATAATCTTCGTTATACAAATGCGCTATAAAAAGTCGATCTCTGACCAGATTAACTATCGGTAAATTTCTATCTGTTTTTAAGTCTAAGCCAAGTTGCGCTTCAGCATTTGGGGTACACCACTCGATTTCATTATTTGGACTAAGTAATATTAAACCATCAGGTATCGCGTTGGCCGTAAGGTTAAAACGTTCTAGCGCCGCATTTAATTGCTTTTGATTATTAATATTATTACGCTCATATTTAAGCAAGGTAGCAAATAAACCTTCCCAAACGCCGGAACCTTCGGGTAGATTGTTTAAATCAGGATTTTTAAACCAAGTTTGTAATTTGTGTAACCAAGAAATATGGCCACCAATATAAAACAAAAGGCCAACCGCGAAAACAAGCAAAGCGATTAATGCAGTGCTGATAAGCCATATAAACAAGCAGACTGTGCTTAAGACACAGATAAAAAAGAGTGCTTTTAATCGAATATCGGGCACAGTTTGGTTTCTATAAGTTAAACAAAATAATTTGTCTAATTATAGCTAGGTTTAGAGTGGTGTATAGCCAATTTAATTGAGTTTAGAGGATAGTCGGTAACCTGCACCACGTACTGTTTGAATTAAGTCTTCGTGCCCAGAAGCCGCAAGCGCATTGCGTAAACGACGAATGTGCACATCCACAGTGCGGTCTTCAACAAAAACGCGGTCACCCCATACTTTATCTAGCAATTGGCTGCGTGAATGCACACGCTCGGCATTGCCCATAAAAAAGTGTAGCAATCTAAACTCGGTTGGCCCTAAGTCTATATTGACACTGTTACCAGTCACGCGGTGTGTGGTTGGGTCTAGCATTAAACCTTGAATTTCAATTGGGTCATCCGTCATTTGAGGCGCGCGGCGGCGTAATACGGCTTTAATGCGTGCATTTAATTCACGCGGGCTAAATGGCTTGGTGACATAATCGTCAGCACCTACTTCTAAACCGCGTACTTTATCAAACTCGTCACCACGGGCGGTTAACATAATAATAGGGATTGATTTGGTTAAATTATCAGCCTTTAAACGACGCGCATATTCAATGCCACTCATGCCTGGTAGCATCCAATCTAGTAAAATTAAATCTGGCAAGGTGTTGCGAAGCAGTTCTTGAGCGTGTTCTACGCTTAATGCGCGCAATGCATTGTGCCCAGCTTGCACTATGTTTAAAGATAGCAATTCTTGTATTGCTGGTTCGTCTTCTATCACTAATATATTGGCGGCCATCATTACTCTCTATTTGTTAACTTTTGATACACATTCTTCGAGCATGGATTATGTGACTTTAGTGTGACATATTAATGACAAATATTAAACATTTTTTGATTATGAATGCATATGACAGATTTGCCATTTTACGCAATTTGTAACACACTACGATTGTCTGAATACTGAATTAATTTTCAATAAAAACAAAATAAATAAATGGGGTGGAAATGGCTAGTTTTTTATCAAAAGAATACATCACTGCAAAACCTAGTTTTAATCGTTGGTTGGTGCCGCCAGCAGCATTAGCAATCCATTTATCCATCGGCATGGCCTATGGCTTTAGCGTTTTTTGGAAGCCACTAGGTAATGCGTTAATGGGTGAAGATGGCAAACCCTTGGCAGCCTGTGCAGCAGGCGCAACAACATTTGGTGAAAAACTATCTGGCACAATTCGCGCTTTAAGCGCCACAGATTGTAACTGGACACAATTTGATTTGGGTTGGATGTATACCCTATTTTTTGTTTTACTGGGCTGTTCAGCAGCACTTTGGGGTGGCTGGCTAGAACGCGAAGGACCACGCAAAGCGGGGTTGGTATCAACAGTTTGTTGGTGCGGTGGTTTATTGATTTCTGCTTATGGCGTTTATGCACACCAGTTATGGATGATGTGGTTAGGTAGTGGCGTGATTGGCGGTATTGGTTTAGGTTTAGGTTATATTTCACCTGTCTCTACTTTAATTAAATGGTTTCCAGATAGACGTGGCATGGCCACAGGCATGGCGATTATGGGTTTTGGTGGTGGTGCAATGATCGGTTCCCCGCTTGCGGCAAAGCTCATGAGCTACTTTGCAACACCTACAACAGTAGGTGTTTGGCAAACATTTGTGGTGTTGGCGCTTATTTATTTAGTCTTTATGTTATGTGGCGCGTTTGGTTATCGCGTCCCTGCAGTTGGATGGAAACCTGATAACTGGACACCGCCGGTCACTGCAAAAAATACAATGATTGCAACAAAGCATGTGCACCTAAAAAATGCCCATAAAACGCCACAATTTTGGTTGTTATGGCTAGTGCTGTGCATGAATGTTTCTGCAGGCATAGGCATTATTGGCGCTGCAGCACCCATGTTGCAAGAAACTTTTGGCGGCGCCTTAATTGGTCAAGCAGATAATGGATTTGCAGAAATTAAAAAAGATGAAGCGTTGACTGCAGCAGCTGCGGCTGTAGGTGCGGGCTTTGTGGGCATTATCTCTTTATTCAATATTTTTGGAAGATTTGCATGGGCAACATCGTCAGACAAATTAGGCCGTAAGCGCACTTACTATATTTTCTTTATTTTAGGCGCAATGATGTATTGTGCAGCAACCTATTTTGCGGGGCTAAAATCTTTGGCTTTGTTTGTAGCGGCCTTTTGTGTGATTGCCTCGATGTATGGCGGGGGGTTTGCAACGATTCCTGCGTATTTAGCGGATATGTTTGGTACGCAATTTGTAGGGGCAATCCATGGCCGATTACTCACGGCTTGGTCAACCGCGGGTATTTTAGGTCCAGTGGTCGTGAATTATATGCACGATACGAGATTAGAAAAAGGTGTTCCCTTTAATGAGGTTTATGCGCCCATTTTTTTAGTGCTTGCTGGTTTAATGGTCGTGGGATTTATTGCAAACATGCTGGTAAAACCAGTGGCTGACAAATACTTTATGACAGACGCAGAACTGGAAGTGGTGCAAAA
>JAIYEJ010000204.1 GCA_027487055.1 Methylotenera sp.
GTGCCAGGTGCAAAGGCGGGGTCTAAGCAATCAATATCAAAGGTGATGTATACATTGCGTTTGCCAATAATCTCATGCACTTTTTCTACAGTAGCCGCCACACCATGCTCATGCACCCAATCTGCACCCAGTACATTTACCCCCATAAAATCTTCATTCCACGTCCGAATACCAATCTGCACCGATGAAGCGGGGTCAATCAAACCATCTTTAATTGCTTTGTAAAACATGCTGCCATGGTTGAGTGAGTTGGGTTCATCATCCGCCCAAGTATCGCAATGCGCATCAAAATGAATAATCGATAGTGGAGCACCAAACTTCTCAGCATGCGCTTTTAATAAAGGGTAGGTGATGTAATGATCGCCACCTAATGTCAGCATTTTGGCCTTGGAGCTTAGAATGGATTTAGCATGCTGATAGATGCTATCAAATACGGTGAGTGGGTTATGTGAATCTAAAAAACAATCGCCATAATCAATCACGGCTAAACGATCGCAAGGCCCGAAACCCCAAGGATGAATGAGTTCATTCATTTGCACAGATGCAGCACGAACCGCGGCGGGACCTAATCGTGCACCACTGCGGAAGGTGGTTGCAATATCGAGCGGCACACCAGAAACGACGACATCAACGCCCTCTAAGTTTTTGGTATATTGCCTGCGCATAAATGATAATACGCCCGCATAGGTATTTTCGCGGTCGTAACCTTTTAGATTTATGCGGGTGATAGCGCTATCACCAAAAGTTTCTGATTTTGCCAAAATATTCTCCTTCGTTGTTATGTTCATATTGTCAGTTTTACATCTGTAAAGCAATTAGCTATACTTGCTTTGCTATTAATTTATATAATATCATGAGTAAAACATTACCTCCTTTCAAATATTTGGTTACCTTTGATGCTGCTGCTAGACTAGGAAGCTTTTCTAAGGCTTCTGAAGAGTTATCGCTCACTCAATCTGCGATTAGTCAGCAATTATTAAAGCTAGAGGAGATATTAGGTCAAAGCTTATTTTTTAGAAATGGCAAAGGCGTCAGTTTAACTGCAGCAGGCGAGTTATTACATGAAACAGTACGCGAAACTTTATTGCGACTGGCAACCGGTATTGGCCGCATCGAACCCTATAAAAGTAGCGATTCTGTATTGATTGCTTGCCCACCAGACTTTGCGCAAGGTTGGCTAATGCCGCGATTAAGTAAACTTAAACTGATTTATCCAGCCATAGAAGTATGGGTAATGACCGAGAAAGAAGTGCGCGAGATTGATCGTGTGGATGTAGATTTAATTGTCTCTAGAAGACCAATTCATACCAATGATGTGGAATGTGTGGCATTGCTCGAAGATTCTTCAATTGGGATTTGTGGCTTGCAAACTGCAGAGCGAATCAGTCGATTGTCTTATCCGAGGTTGTTGGAAAAAGCACCAATATTGTTTTTAGAAAGTGAGCCAAATTGGGGTGGCAGATTATCTACAGACGAGCTAAAAAATTTACAGCTTACGCGCGGCGCAACCATAGAAGATAAGCGTATTTTATTAGATGCGGTGATACACGAGTTAGGAATTGGTTATGTGTCGAGTATACTTGCAAACCAAGCCATTAAAGAAGGCAAGGTCAAAGTGCTCACTCAAGTTCCAACAAAATCATTGCCAAGATTATGGCTGATGCGTTCTCGCCTCGCCCCACGCACCCCAATTGCGAACGAGGTTTTTAATTGGCTATTAAATAGGGCCGACAATGTCAATTAGATGGTTATTTGAGTTGCAAAACGGTTTTGCGCATTTTATTAGGTGTCAACATTATCCAATACCTCATACAAGCTTGCGCATTAATTATGACGAGGTTATTATGCAGGGTATCAATGAAAAAAGGTGTGTGATGAATCGTTTGTACTTCATTTTGGCGGCTAGTTTGTTATCTTTTAATGCGATAGCAGAAGAAAATAGTTGGACTGGGTTTTATGTTGGTGGAAATCTTGGTTACGCAGAAGCAGAGTCTAAGTCGAGAGTAACCTTGGGTGGAGACTGGAGTAATCAACTGCCTTCACCGGCTCTTCAAAATTATGTTATTAATAACTCTCAAGATACGCAAAGTCCTAATGATGCTAACTTTGGTTTTCAAGCAGGGTATGATTATCAATTAAGTAACAAGTTTGTGATTGGTTTAGAAGTAGATTATAACAAGCTGAATTTAGAAGAAACCCGTCAAACTCCATTTATTTTGTCACCTATTGCATTTGCAACAAGCTTCGCCTTTACTAATAAAGTTGAGGTTAGAAATTCATATTCATTAAGACCTAAAATTGGTTATGCTTTTGATAATACTCTTGCATATGTAACTGCAGGTGTTTCCTGGACATCAGCAGAGTTTAGTTCGGAGTTACTTGGCACAAACGGATACAGCAAAGCAGGTAAGAATTCAAAGACGCTAGCAAGTGCTATTTGGGGGATAGGAGTAGAGCACAAGTTTTTAGAAAATGTTAGCGCTAAACTGGAGTATCTCAAAATTACAAATGACGACGCGAGTTATACAACCGAATATAGACCTGGAAGTACATTTGTTTCCCCCGCATTTAGCGAAAGGTTTAAAGTCGATTTAGATTACGATGTTATCCGTGCGGGCATAAATTATCGGTTTTGATTTACTCTTAAACTAATTTCGATAGAAATTCGATAGAAATTAGTGTATATGGCCTTTAAATTGAGTTAACTTTTCACAAGCACATTCAAGCAGTCTGCAAAAACCTCGAGCAAACTGTTCATTTCTTCCTCTTTAGTTTCAGGGCAAACCAACATCATATTGTGAAAAGGGGTAAGTAGAATGCCGCGATTCAGCAAGTAGAGATGAATTGCAGATTCAATCGTTTCATCTTGTGCTTCACGCGCTTCACTTGCATTGCGTGGAGCAATTTCACAAAATTGTAGTTCTAATCTTGTCCCCATACGACTGATATTCCAAGGCAGATGATGACATTTAATCACTTTTTTCATCGCTTGTTCTAGCTGTTTTGCGAGCTTTAACATATGTTCGTAAGCCGATTCAGTGGCTGTTTGTGTAAGAGTTGCATGAATAGCGGCTAAGGTCATCATATTGCCAGATAGCGTGGTGCCAATGCCAGAGTGGCCCGCAGGCGCACTATCTTTTGCGGTTTTCATGCGTGCGGCCATCTCTTGGCTAAACCCATAAGCTGCGGCAGGTAAACCGCCCGCAATCGGTTTACCCACAATTAGAAAATCAGGCACCACATGATGTTTTTTTGCCCA
>JAIYEJ010000191.1 GCA_027487055.1 Methylotenera sp.
CCAAAGCGCGCCATTAAATTGAGCGTGATTTCGATATAAGGCTTAGAGATAAGCTCGCCAACCACTTCAATTGTTGCTTCTTGTTTGGTGAGCGGTAATGCCATTAAAAGTGCAGTTAAAAATTGGCTAGATACGTTGCCGCGAATTTTAATCGGGTTACTAACATCAATGTTGGCAGGCGAAATTTTGAGCGGCGGAAAACCTTCGTTTTCTAAGTACTCAATATTTGCACCAATTTGTCTTAATGCATCGACCAAATCGCCAATCGGGCGCTCGTGCATGCGTGGCACGCCGCTTAGCGCGTAATGCCCGTTTGACAAGGCAAGTGCAGCAGTCAGTGGACGAAAAGCAGTTCCTGCGTTGCCTAAAAAAAGTTCAGCATTTTTAGTCGTTAAGTTGCCGTCACATCCAGTTACTTTAAGACCACCACTTAATTTCTCAAGCTTAACGCCTAATTTTTCTAAAGCTTCTAGCATGCGAGCAGTGTCATCTGATGCGAGTAATGAATGAATCACTGTGCTATTGCTGGCCAATGCCGCGAGCAGTAATGTGCGGTTTGAAATGCTTTTTGAACCAGGCAAAGTAATTGTGCCAGAGGCTTTAGTTGCCGCGGGTAAATGAAGTTGTTCCATAAATAACTATTTTTCTCTATCTTTTGCCCAATTGTTGCGCGCGATACTGGCGCGCTCAAACAAGGCTTGTAAACCTATACCATTTTCATCTGCAAGCAGTTGTTTTAATTGGCTTAATTCTTTTTCAAAAGCGCTGATTTCGCCAAGCAAGGCCTCTTTATTGGCCAGCGAAATATCGCGCCACATTTCTGGGTGGCTTCCTGCAATTCGAGTAAAGTCTCTAAAGCCGCTCGCAGCAAAGCTAAATAATTGCTCTGCGTTGGGCCGGGCGGCAATGTCATCCACCAATGCAAAGGCCAATAAATGCGGTAAATGGCTCACTGCAGCAAAAATACGGTCATGCGTTTCCGCAGACATTTCACTCACTTGTGCGCCGCATGTGCGCCACATCTCAGCAACTCTATTAATTTTTGATGCTTTGGAAGCCTTATCTAAATTGGCTTGCGGAGCATCGTCATTGAAATAGGGGGTTAAAACAACATTTTTGCCAATAAATAAATCGGCTTTTGCGGCAGAAACACCAGACTTTTCTGCGCCTGCAATTGGGTGTCCGCCCACAAATTGGTTAAATTGCTCGCCTAAAATTTCTTTGGCGCATGTTAGCACATCACTTTTGGTGCTACCTGCGTCTGTAATCACTGTGTTGCAATGTAAATGTGGTTTAATACTTTGTAAAATGCCACCAGTTTGCGCCACAGGCGCGGCAATTAAGATGATATCAGCATCTCTGCAAGCCTCGCGGATATTGGTTTCTGCGGCATCGATTACGCCCAACTTAAGCGCTTCGTTCAGGCTTGCTTGCGTGCGCCCAACTCCGACAATATGCGTGCTTAAACTTGCTTTTTTAAGCACTAACGCAACGCTGCCGCCAATCAGGCCCACACCAAAAATAACAAGTTTTTTCACAAGAACATGTTTTATAATCAATAAAACATGATTGTAACATTTTGTGCAAAGTTTCTGCCCTAGCTTGGCGCAAAAGCGCGCAGTAATTTGTTTAACGCATAAGGCAAGGGCGTTTTGCTTAACCAGTGCCTATTATCTGCAATAAAAGGGTAGGCGCGGCTTAATAGTGGGCGCAAGGTTTTGCTGCCCCAAAATTGGCCTAGCTTATTAAATCCAGCTGCTTTGTAAGCAATTTCAAATACATATACACCTTTTATCCATTGTCCTGCGGCGTCCACCGCGTGTATGCGTTCCATCATCACTTCTTTGGTTGTTGGGCAAAATGCAGGTTCGTTAAAATTTTCGTTAGAACAATCTACTAAAATCAACTTATTCTCAAAGTCGGTTTCTTTAATGGTGTGCATTTCAGTTGCGCATAAGGGGCAACTGGCATCGTAATAAATCGTGAGTGGATAGGTGATATTCATATTAACCTCGCAGTAAGTTTTGAATTTTTGCGCCATGTTTCATAATTTTGGCCAATTTTTCTAGTTTTAGTTTCAGCATTTAATCTACCCAAATTGAGAGTGTTTGCATGAGTTCCTACATGTTCTGGATACGATCAATATACCAACCATTGTCGAGCTTGGTCGCGACGATGTGTTGAGTATTCCAGATTATCTGTAGCTATTAAGAGTGCGCCGTGGCAGCTTGCGTGCACTACAAATTGCAATGTCGCGCGTGCTAGTGCGGGTTGCAAGTCACCTGTTTAACCTGTTGAACTGGGCGCCATTATCTTTTGGCTCAATTTGAGATGATGCAAGGTAATAACGTGCCCGCTAAGAATTTATTGCCAGAATTGCTTCGGCGCGAGCCAACTTTAGTGGGCGAAAGCATATCTATACTAGTTAAAGGTGCGGGAATAAAACCGATTTATTGATGCGTATAAAAAAAGATGACTTAAACCCACTCACCATCAATTAACTTCTCTTGCGGCTTAAACTGTTGTTTATAAGCCATTTTTTGGCTATCTTGTATCCAATAGCCTAAATATAAATAAGGTAATTTTACGCTTTTCGTCCATTCTGTTAGCCACATAATCGAATATGTACCATAGCTTGCTTTGGCTTCTGTCGCATCGTAAAACGTATAAACGGCAGAGATGCCATCGCGTACCACATCTACAACGCTGACAATTTTAATATTGCCTTTAGCATCGCTAAACTCAATCATCAAGCTTTCTACATTGCTCATACACAAAAACTGGCGGTACTGTTCTGCTTCATCTTTGGTTTCAGTTGGCGATAGCTTATTTTCATCGGCATGACGCAATTGTTGGTAGTTGTTATATAGCTCAAAATGATTTTGCCGAAAATCGAGTGGCAAGACGCGCACGTTTAAATCTGCGTGTTGTTTAAACGCGCGTTTTTGGCTGCGGTTTGGTACAAATTGATCTAAAATTAATCGTACAGGTACGCAAGCGTTACAGGTCTCGCAATGAGGGCGATAAGCAAATTTGCCACTACGTCGAAAACCCTGTGCAATCAGCCCGCTGTAAACTTGGCTATCTACAAGATGATGCGGCGCGGCAATTAAACTTTGCGCGAGTTTGTTCGGCAAATAGCCACATTTATAAGGCGTGGTGACATAAAACTGTAGTTTGTGCAGTGCTGGTTCTGATGGCAATGTCATTCTAAAAGTTTACCATTTTGCTCAGAATTTGCGTGAATTCTTCGCGATTAATTTCGCGCCCACCAAAGCTTGTCAGAAAAGGTGTTTTCATTTGGCAATCTATCATGCCAACCTCTAGTTTAATCAGCGTTTCTACCAAATGTACAAATGCAATTTTTGAGGCATCGGTCACATGGTGAAACATGCTTTCACCATAAAACATACGGTCAATTTTTACACCGTAACAACCTCCAACCAGTTTGTCATCTTGCCAAGTTTCTGCGCTCATGGCAAAACCTTGCGCATGCAAACTGCAATAGGCGACTATCATTTGTGGTGAGATCCAAGTTTTATTTTCATCCCCAATTTGAGCATTACGAGGAGTTTTAGCGCATTCAGTGATAACTGCCTCAAAGGCAGTATTGATGCGGGTTTCAAAGTTATGCTTTTTAAGTGTTTTTTTAAGTGAGTTTGAAACCTTAAGCTCGTTAGGAAACAACACCATGCGCGGATGTGGACTCCACCACAATAGGGGCTCCTCCTTATCTTGCGGATTATAATTTGACCAAGGGAAAATTCCTTGTTTATAAGCACTTAATAAGCGCTGCGTACTTAAATCACCGCCAATAGCAATTAAGCCATTTGGCTCTATAAGTGCATCGGATAACGGGGGGAAAGGGGTGTCATGTTCAAGCGCCAGTACATTTCCAGTGGGGAGCTTGTAATAGGCTTGCGGGGCTTGACCTGATTCTTTTTCAACCATTACCTATCTTAACAAGAATTTACTCTGAATATTTCTATGAATTAATTTCTAAGTAATTTTTTAGGTAATTTTTTTAAGAAAACAAGTTTGGTTGCATGTTAAACAAATAGTGGTGACCACCGCCATTTGATTTTGCTTGATACATTGCTTGGTCTGCATGACGCAATAAAATGTCTGGCGATTCGTTATCGCCTGGGAAGACCGTATAGCCAATGCTTGCAGAAATATATAAGGTTTGGTCGAATATTGCAAAAGGTGATTCAATCGACTCTAAAATACGATCTAGCGTTTTGCTATATTCATCAATCGAAGGCAAACCACATAAAAGTAACGCAAACTCATCTCCACCAAGTCGCGCAATCGTGTCACTTTCACGTAGGTTTTCGCGCAGACGTGCGGTTAATTGAATTAGTAATTGGTCACCAGCTTCATGACCAAGCGCATCGTTAATCGGTTTAAACTTATCTAAATCAAAATAGCATATAGCCACCATTTCTTTGCTACGCGCAGCACGCGCTAATACTTGCTGTAAGCGGTCAGAGAACAACGTGCGGTTTGGTAATTGCGTTAATGAATCGTGATAAGCCATATGTTCTAGCGCTTTTTGTTGTTCTTTTTCTAAGGTGATGTCTGAAAACAAGCCAATGTAATGCTGAAAGTTGTTAGATTCGTCAAAAACAGGAAAAAGATCAAAACTTGCCATATACTCATTACCATTTTTATGTAAGTTAATGGTTTCGCCACGCCAATCACCTTTATTTTGAGTGTCTTTAAAAAGTGTTGTGAAAAAATCTGCTTTATCATGCACAAAGCCCAATTCACGAGGGGTTCGGCCGATAGCCTCATTGCGGTTATATCCTGAAATTTCTGTAAATGCCGGGTTAACCTCAGTGATTTTAGCATTTGAGTCTGTAATAAAAATACCATCATGTGCATGCTTAAATACGCTAGATGAAACGGTGAGTCGCTCGGTACTTTCTCGTAACTCACCTACTAATTCACGTAAACGTTCACGCATTTTTAGCATATTGTCGATGAGCGTTCCTGGGTTTGCGTGCGTTCCGTCATCGGCAAAGTCGCCTCGTTCAATACGCCCAACCAAGCGACTTGCAGTTTCAGGGTCGCCCCCCAATGGAGTCAGCACAAAACGTTTAATTGCATAAAAAGCCAATAGGACTAAAGCCAAGCCAAAAATACTGCCAATGAGTAGCAGTGGGTATAAAGTACTTGCACTGCTAAAATAAGCTTCACGTTTTGGGTAAATGATATAAGCTTGAAAGTCCCAAGCTGGAATGTCTTTTTTAATGATGCTCCACGCACCATTCTTATTTTTTAAAGCATCATTTGCTTGGCTGATAGAAGTGTTATCAGACAAAAAACGAATATGGTGGTTGTAATCTGTAATCACAGCGAAGCCACTATTTAAAAAAGACCATTTTTTTATCGCATCTTCTAGCGCATTTGCATTCACTTTATAGCCAACGTACCAAGCGCCAATGACGGTACCACTTTTATTTTTAATGGGCTCGTAACCAGAAATATAAGGCTCACCTAAAATATCAACCACACCATAAAAAGATTTACCATCTTGCAGATAAGTAAGTACTTTACCTTTAGGATCTAATAGTGTGCCAACAGCGCGAATACCATCTTTTTGGCGTACATTGGTAGCAATACGCACAAAACTACCATTATTTTTTACAAATAAAGTCGCAGTGCCATTTTCAATGCTGGTCACACCATCAACCAAATCGGCTTGCTTCGTTTGCGATTCTTTACCAAACATGAGGTTAGGAATTGTGCTGTTATGTAACACAATGGAGCCATTAATTGTGGGCTCGCCGAGCGCAAGGCTATTTTGTTTGAGTAGCTGCATTGATGAGTTGACGCGTTCGTTCACCAAGCTTTGTGTCATCTCTAGCAAATAGCTGAGCTTGTTGGTTTCAGCAATGGCGCGATTCTCGATTCTTTGCATATCTATCGCAAACATATATATCGCTGTTGCTAAAATAGAAAATACACCCACAAGAAATAGTGGGCGCAGAATACGCTTGATAACAGAAATATGCTTCATAGAAGAAATTTGACTGCGTTTAAATAATTGATTATTAAATGTTTTTTATTTAACAGACCAATTAGTTTACACGAGTTTTAAATTCTCTGCATTGGCCCGTTTGAGCAAACTTAAAACAGCATTAAAGCAGCCATTACTGCCATAAGTAAATCTTCAATAATAGTGACTGTCGTCATTGGTAAATTAAACCCTGTACCTAAGCAAGCGCA
>JAIYEJ010000230.1 GCA_027487055.1 Methylotenera sp.
CACTTTTATCACCCTGACCTCCAGGCTGCTGCACAGAGTGCGTGGCATCAAACACCACAGGGCAATTGGTTTCACGCATAATCGCTAAACCACGCATATCAGAAACCAATGTATTGTAACCAAAACTCGCGCCGCGCTCACACACCATAATGGTATCTGCACCGCCATTGGCTTGTTTGGCTTTATTCACCACTTGCAACATATCGTGCGGCGCCAAAAACTGACCTTTTTTGATATTCACTGGTTTACCGCAAGTCGCAACCGCAGTAATAAAATCTGTTTGGCGGCACAAAAAAGCAGGCGTTTGTAGCACATCCACCACCGCGGCGACATGCGGCACTTGCTCTTCGGTATGCACATCAGTCAACACGGGCACGCCAATTTGGCGTTTGACTTCATCTAAAATCTTTAAGCCCTCTTCTAAGCCAAAACCACGAAATGTTTTGGTCGAGCTACGGTTCGCTTTATCGTAAGAAGATTTGTAGATAAAAGGAATCCCAACGCGTGCGGCGATTTCCTTTAATTGGCCTGCGGTTTCAATCGCAAACTCACGCGATTCAATCACGCAAGGCCCTGCGATTAAAAATAGTGGGTGCTCAAGGCCAACTTCAAAATTGCATAATTTCATTATTTAATCCCTTTTTGTGTGTTATTTTCAAGCGCCGCTTCTACATAAGCTTTAAACAAAGGGTGGCCTGAGCGCGGGTTAGAAGTAAACTCAGGATGAAATTGTACCGCCACAAACCAAGGATGCGTTGCTTTTGGCAACTCAATTATTTCGCATAAATCTTCACCGCTTGTGCGTGCTGAAACGACTAGACCAGCCTTTTTAAGTTGTTCTACGTAATGGTTATTCACTTCATAACGATGGCGATGACGCTCATTCACTTGCGCGCCATAAATACTTGCAGCCAGCGTATTTGGTACAATTGGGCAAGCCTGTGCGCCTAAACGCATGGTGCCACCTAGGTCAGAGTTTTCATCGCGTTTTTCGATTTTTCCACTCGCGTCTTGCCACTCTTCAATTAAACCAATAAGCTTATGCGGCGCTTCTGCGTTAAATTCTGTGCTGTTTGCGCCAGTTAAGCCTGCTACATTGCGTGCAAACTCAATTACCGCGAGCTGCATACCCAAACAAATGCCTAAGTATGGAATTTTGTGTGTCCGTGCATATTGAATTGCAGCAATCTTGCCTTCTGTACCACGCACACCAAAACCACCTGGAATCAAAATTGCATCCATGGTTTTTAGGCCATCTGTGCCAGACTTTTCAATCTCTTCACTATCCATATAGTGAATTTTGACTTTAGATTCGGTGTGAATGCCCGCATGGATTAAGGCTTCAGTAAGCGATTTATATGAATCTGCTAAATCGACATATTTACCTACAAACGCGATATTAACTGTATGTTTTGGGTTGGCAAGACGCTCTGTAATGTATTTCCAGCTTGATAAATCTGCCGCTTTTGCCAAAATATTAAGCTTATGGCACACAATCTCATCCATCATTTGATCGTGCAATAAGCCTGGGATTTTATAAATGGAGTCACTATCAATAGCGCTAATTACTGCCTCATATGCCACATTGGTAAATAGGGCGATTTTACGCTTTTCATCTTCTGGAATATCACGCTCTGCACGGCAAAGCAAAATATCTGGCTGAATCCCAATCTCACGCAGTTCTTTCACACTGTGTTGGGTTGGCTTAGTTTTAAGTTCGCCAGCGGTTGGAATCCATGGCAGTAGAGTTAAATGAACATAACAGGCATTATTTTTACCTTCTTCAAAACCCATTTGGCGAATCGCTTCTAAAAACGGTAACGATTCAATATCACCTACCGTACCGCCTACTTCGACAATAGCTACATCTGCACCTTCAGCACCGCGCTTGATGTGAGCCTTAATTTCATCAGTAATATGCGGAATCACCTGTACCGTTTTGCCTAAATATTCACCGCGGCGTTCTTTTTTAATCACACTTTCGTAAATTTGGCCGGTTGTAAAGTTGTTGCGCTTGCCCATTCGGCTCGAGATAAAACGCTCGTAATGACCTAAATCAAGATCTGTTTCGGCACCATCATCAGTCACAAATACTTCACCGTGCTGAAAAGGCGACATAGTGCCAGGGTCAACGTTAATATAAGGGTCGAGCTTAAGCATGGTCACTTTAATGCCACGCGATTCAAGAATAGCGCCAAGCGAGGCCGCCGCAATGCCTTTACCAAGAGAGGAAACAACACCGCCGGTTACGAATACATATTTGGTCATGAAAAGGCTTTATAAGATTTGTTGCAGACGGGAATAAATTTTACCGCAAAGCCAGTACAATCTCCATTAAAATCATGCGTTAGAACTAAAAAATAATCTTGAGAATGGGGAGAAAAGTCTTGCAAAAATCAAAGATTCACTGGGAAGCAGTAGTAGCAGACCCAAGATTTAAAAAACTTCACCACGACAAAAATAAATTCTTATGGTGCATGATGTTGTTTGCATTGGTTTATTTCTTTTGCCTTCCAATTGCAACAGCTTACTTTCAAGATATTTTAAAAATCAAAATTTGGGGCGTAATTAATCTAGGTTTAATTTTTGCGCTGTCACAATTTATTGTTGCTTGGTTAATCGCAATTATTTATGCCAAACGCGCAAATGCAGTTTTTGACCCCCGCGCGAAAGCTTTGGTGCAAGATGCAAACAATATTCAAGAAATAAAAAGAAAAAAACGCTAGCATTTTTAATCGGCCTGCAAGCCACACCAGTATTAGCTACGCCTGAAAAATATGCCGCAGTGGCAGACGAATATCGTTGGCTTACTTTTGTAGTGTTTAGCAGCATAATCGCGGCCACCATGTATATTACTTTTTGGGCCAGTAAACGCGTTAAGTCTACAGCCGATTTTTATGCCGCAGGTAATAGTATTAGCGGTTTACAAAATGGCTGGGCGATTGCAGGTGATTACTTATCAGCCGCGTCTTTTCTTGGTATTGCGGGCTTAATTTCTTTATATGGCTATGATGGTTTTATGTACTCCGTGGGCTTTCTCATGGGTTATATCGCGGTGCTATTAGTGATTGCCGAGCCCTGTCGAAACATTGGTAAATATACGCTGGGTGATATTTTAGCGTTTCGTAATGATCAAAAAAAAGCGCGCATGATAGCCGCACTTTCTACCATTACAGTATCTATTTTTTACCTCACCGCACAAATGGTGGGTGGCGGTGTTTTGGTTAAAACCTTGATTGGCATTGATTACGAAGTGAGTGTGATTGCTGTTGGCACGCTGATGCTGGCCTACGTGGTTTTTGGCGGTATGGTCGCCACCACTTATGTGCAAATTGTGAAAGCGGTATTATTAGTGATTGCATCGTTAGTGTTGGTGTCTTTGGTGTGGCTGCCTTATGGCTTTAGCCTTCATGCGTTTTTGCAAGCGGTGGTGGATGACGCAAAAGTGCAAGCGCAAGTCGCTAAATTGTTGGGGGATGCAGCAAGCAGTATGAGCGCCCAAGAGCTTGGCCAGCGCTTTTTAGAACCCGGTTTATTTTTAAAAGACCCCATCGACCAAATTAGCTTAGGAATGGCGCTGGTTTTTGGAACGGCAGGTTTGCCGCACATTTTAATGCGATTTTTTACAGTACCCAATGCGCAAGAAGCGCGTAAAAGCGTGGTGTGGGCGATGGCGATTATTGGCGG
>JAIYEJ010000008.1 GCA_027487055.1 Methylotenera sp.
AGTTTATTTCCGTCGTAATAGCCCATCACCAATCCGCCAGCATCTGAAACGGCGGCAAAACGATCATTTAACCCGCCATTTATTTGCGCCTGATTTTGGTAAAAACGATGGACTAAATCACCGGTTTTTTGGTCAGCAGGAACATATTGGTCAATGAGAAAAGGTTTATTTGGTAAGTCTTTAGGAAAGCGCGTGTCTATTTCTGCGTGTTTGTGACCGACATTTTTTATTTGCGGTAAGCTTATAAAAGGCTTTCCATCTAGGTCAGTTTGTGGCGCCGCATTTTTGGCTTGCTCTAAGCCATTGGCATTTGGAAATAGGCCGTAAAGATTATTAAAACTATGGTTTTCAAGATAAATTACAACGATATGTTGAATCGCTTCTGCGTCAGTTTTGGTAGATTGATTGCCGATTTGTTCTTCAATATTTGTAGCAGCACAGCTACATAATAAAGCGATGAATAAGTAAATGATAAAGCGCACAACAATAACCTCGAATATCCCAATCAACCGCCATTTTGACATCAAAATGCGACATTCAGATGAATTTTTAGATGCTGTTTAAATTATAGATGCCAAACGACCAGTATTTAGCTATGTCATGATTTGTCTTAATCCAGCTTACTTTCTATCCAACTTATTAGCTCAGTTTTTGGTAGCGGTTTGCTAAAGAAATAGCCCTGCGCAATATCACAGCCCATTTTGTCCAGCATAGCCAATGTGCTTTCATCTTCAACACCTTCTGCGGTAACGATAAGCCCAAGGTTATGAGCTAAGCCAATGGTGGCTTGCACAATAATGGCATCGCTATCATTGCTGGTCATGTCTAGAACAAAAGATTTATCAATTTTTAATTCAGAAACAGGCAAGCGTTTTAAATAGGCCATGGATGAATAACCAGTACCAAAATCATCAATAGAAAAATCAAACCCCATGCTCTTGAGGCGCTCAACAATAATAAGTGCTCTGCTGGGGTCGTTCATAATGCTACCTTCGGTAATCTCAAAAATGATCCAACTTGGGTCGATACCAATTTTTGCAGTTAGTCCAGCCACCAAGTCAGGTAGTTCAGGATTTAACAAATCTTTCATCGATAAATTAATAGACACTTTAATTTCATGCCCAACTTTATGCAGCTCAGCACACACTGTAAAGGCTTCTTCTATTACCCAAGCACTTAGCTCGATAATTAACCTGCTCCGCTCTGCAATGCTGATAAACTCATCTGGAGAAATATAGCCATGTTGTGGGTGCTTCCAGCGTATTAGCGCTTCTATGCCTAAAAGTTTTTTAGATTTAATTTCAAGCTTAGGCTGAAAATATAACTCCAAACTTCTTCTTGCGATGGCTTTTTTTAGTTCACCCATCATGGTGAGTCGTTTAGAACTGTGCTCATCCATATTGCTAGTGTAAACACTGTAGCCAGAAGGTGATTTATTTGCAAAAACGACCGCGATGCCTGCCCTTTGAAACAACATATCGGCGTCATCACCGTCGTTGGGGTAAACCGAAATACCAATACTTGGGTGCAAAGTTAACTTAAGTGCATTGGTAATAAAGTTAGGTTCAATTGCTTTGATGAGGCTTTTTGCAAGGCTCTCCACATGATCTTTGTTGCAGTCAACCAATAAAAAAGCAAAATTGCCAGAATCAATGCGCGCGATAGAGTGTCTTTTGGCAGCCCAACTTTCTAACCGAGTTGCTAATTGTTTGATGACTAAATCTGTACTGGTGGGCCCAAGCGTGTCTTGAATCTCTTTTAAATTTTCAATATTCAGCAACATAATCGCGAATGAAGCGTTAGTTTGACCACTAGATTCTCTAAAAGCAGTTTCAATGCGGTCGTAAAAAAGCGCTTGATTAGGCAAACCGGTTAAATGGTCATGCGTGGCAGCAAGGTTTGCCTGCATTTGCATTTGGCTAGCATAAGACCTGAGCTCTTTGGTTTCTTCCATCACCAATAAGCTTGCTGCATTGGCAATCATATAGCTTGAGTATTGGCCTACATACGCAAAAACAATAGGCAATAAATCAAGTATCCAAAG
Source organism: Methylotenera sp. (assembly GCA_027487055.1). Lineage (GTDB taxonomy): Bacteria > Pseudomonadota > Gammaproteobacteria > Burkholderiales > Methylophilaceae > Methylotenera_A. The sequence goes on from JAIYEJ010000008.1 coordinate 2,045, forward strand.
CGCAACATTATTAGATTGCACATGAATAAGATAATCAAAACGGATTGAATCATGTTGTGCATAACTTGCCAACAGTGTTGCAAGAATGATGGCTAAAAATGCAATGATGACTAATTCAATCGCAGTTTTAGTTGCTTTGGTTCTGAGTAGATTAGTGCTTTTCGCTAATCCAGAATTTGAAGTTGCAGAAATGTTTCACTCCCCAAATTATTATTAAACATTTAAGGCAGAAAATGTTAACTATTATATTATGCGCGTATTGGTTTTATTACGGTGATTTTTTAAAAAACTTTAGCAGTTTTTTCTTTTTATCGTGTTAGAAAATTACCGAGAGTTTTTGATGCCGTAAAAGATAATTTTATTGGCAAATAAGAAAGCTTTTACAACAAGAGTTAATTTGGTATGGGTTCGCAAGAAACAGTGTCGCCAATCTTGAGTATGCCACCTTGAATAATTTTTGCATTCACACCGCCATGACCGCGCATGGCGTTGTATCCGCCTTGCCCAAGTATGGTTTCCATTTTAGAGCATGGCTCACACAGTCCAGTCACTTGTAAAATGACCTCACCAATCTTAATTTGCATGACTTGGTCTTTAAATAAACTTTTTGTAGCCAACAAATTAATTCCAGACACGACTAAATTGCGCCTAAGCTTTGCGGCATTAACTGGCAAGCAAATCAATGCGCTGATGACAGCAATATGTTCAGCTTGAATTAAGGTGACTTGCCGGTTGTTACCGAGTGGGTTACGAGATGGCGTTTTGCTAGACCTATCGCCAGCAAGACCTTTTTGAGCTATTGCTTCAGTGTGTTGTGCGGCTATACAATCTACTCCTCGTGCTGGCCTTAAATAAATCGCCTCAAGTTGACCCGCTTGCCTAAACTGTTTTGTTAATTGGCGTAATGATGAATTTGTTGTCTCTGGCATGGTCATTAAAATTGCTCATCATTTAAAAGGAGTTTGTATGCAAGATGATACCGAAAGCAATCAACAATTGCAGGCAATACATGCACAATTACGCGCAATTAATCAAAACTTGTTAAAAGTGTTTTGGATTGTAGGTTTTTTTGCTTTTTTATATTTTGGCTTGATGATTTATTTAATGTTTTTTAGGTAACATTTTACAATTTTTTTAGATTTTGCACAAAAAAAGGGCCTGTAACCGCAGTTACAAGCCCCAGGGGGAGGAGTTGAAATCGCAATACAAACAAACAGTAATGATTGCATTATTGCCGGCAGATTTTGTCCGCAATCGGCAGTGAATCAATTTGTTGCGCAAGCAATTGAGTTAAGCTTGATGTGTTAATTATTACATCGGCAAGTTTTAAATAAACTTTAGAACAAACGCATATTTATTTGTTATTTGTGCGATTTAATATGCAATCATGACCAAAATAGCCATCATATTCATTAATATCACCTGCTAAAATGCATTAACTACAACCTAATTGGTAAACCATAAGATGGATTTTCATAGCTTTATAGATATTTTTTTACACCTAGATAAACATTTAGCCGTAATTACAGCGACTTGGGGTTTGTGGATATATGCGCTTTTATTTTTGATTATATTTATTGAAACTGGTGTGGTCGCCATGCCTTTTTTGCCTGGGGATTCTTTACTATTTGTTGCGGGTGCAATTGCTGCTGTTGGTAACTTAAGTTTACCTGTGCTCATGGCATTATTATCAATTGCAGCAATCTCTGGCGATGCGCTTAATTACTCAATTGGCAGATGGATCGGCAATAAAGTATTTGCTTGGGAAAATTCGCGCTGGTTTAACAAAAACGCATTTGATAAAACCCAAGCGTTTTACGAAAAGCATGGGCCAATTACCATTGTCGTTGGCAGATTTTTGCCATTTATTCGCACGTTTACGCCGTTTGTTGCTGGGGTGGCACAAATGACATATCCACGATTTGCTTTTTATAATGTAATTGGCGGACTTATTTGGGTATGCGGCTTAACTGGCATTGGTTTTTTAGTTGGCAATCACCCTTGGGTAAAAGCTAACTTTTCTATCGTGGCGCTTGCATTGATTATTGTGCCTAGCCTGCCAGCGATATGGGTTTTTTTAAAACACTTATTACAATCACGTACAAATTAAATAGGTTTAAGTACGTTTTTAATGTTGTGTGAGATGACGACAAATAACATCATAAAACTAATTAAAAACCAAATGTTGCTATAAATATAAGTAATAATTGACATCTTTGTTTCCTACTGTAAGTGTGAAATATCTAATTGCTTAATTACAAATTAAATCGCTACGTCTTTAACGACATTAATTGTGAAGTGATTTTTTTTATTGGCCGCGTTTAAAATTGCTACTTCTTCAACAGCAACTTCATAGCTTAAAAATGCAAACGCTAATTGATTCTGTTTGTTAATTACTTGGTAGATAGTCATTTTATTGCCCCTTAATGAATTGAATAAATTACTTAGTACAGTAGTAAATGAGCATAAAATAAGCCAAGTCGCATAAATTTAAATCTATCCATATAAATCAATAACATATTAAATTTTTAATAAAGAATTAGTGAGTAATTAGGCCTGAAACTGTATGAAGCTTCGACAGGAATGTACAAATTTAGACATATTGTTCAATATTCATCAATACAGCTTGAGTGAGTGTGCTTTATACTAGCAATAGATAAAGGTATTGATTGATTAGGTTAAAGAAATGACACAAGATAAAGACGCAAGCAATGCAGCAAATACGACATTAGAGCAAATGGTCGCGAACACATGTTTTTGTAAGCTAAGAACAAGCTGTAACGATAAAGATAGCAGTGAATGTATGCGCCATAAAAATATATATGCAGAATTTATGCTTCAAAAATTTGAAGCGAGTAAAAGTTAGGCTTAATAAAAACTAGAACTAGTTACCATGTAGACACAAAATAAGCCTATGATGTAACGAGCCAATGCTGTTATTGGCAATCTCAAGGAGAAACATCATGGCAAAAGGTCAACAACGTAAAAATAAAGAAATAAAGAAGCCTAAGCAAGAAAAAAAAGTAATCGTTCCTGTTGGCAAGTTTATTACTGCTCCAAAAACTGAACACGGGCAAAAACACTAACGAATAAGCTTTAATTAATCACCAAATTAATCAGCCTATTAAATAGGTTAATATCAATTTTAATTCTGTTAATTAAGCCTGTTGAATTTCTACAGGCACAATAAAAAAGTAGTGATCCTCACGGCTTTCATTTAGCATTTCGACTTCTTGTTGTGCAATTTCTAAACTTTGAAATGCATAAATCGAATTGTTTTGCTCATCCATCACTTTGTAAATCAACATTTTTTTTGCCCCTTAAGTTAAAAAAAACTTCCATTTTCCACAATGGATAAATAGCAATAAATAAGCCAAAAAATAATAAAAAGTTAAACGAATGGGCTCAAATTAATATTCACTACCTTAGCCTGCTAACTTAAAGTTGATTCTAGAAAAAATAAAAAATGATGCACCAAAATTGGGCAATGATGAGTCAATTATAAAAATTAATGCTAATTATTGCCTGTTCTTAACAGTTAAGTTTTAGCGTGTATGGGCTAAACTTAACCATAATTCAGTCGTAATGAAGCTATGTAGACTGTTTTTATATCATCAAGTAATAATCTGGAACGAGATTTGCTTAATGTAAATTAAACATCACTTATTAGATTTTTTATTTTATTTTAACTAGTTTTATTTTATGAGGTTAATCAAGATTTTTATGTAGATAGGTAATAACTTTAGATAGGGGATTATCATGACAAGGCGTTACGCAACCGTATTATTTTTAGCTTTATCGAGTTTGTGTTCTGCAACATCTACGTTGGCGATGCCAACAGATGAATTGGTGCACAAGTTAAATGCCCAAGTCTTGCGCGTGCAGGTAGGCCTTGCAAATGGTGGTTATGGGTTGGGCTCTGCAGTGGTGATTGCAAAAGATCAAGTGATTACGAACTGTCATGTGGTTGCAGATGCGAATAACATTGTTGTGATGAACAATGGCGCACCCCTAGCTGTAACGGCGATTAAATCAGATTGGCGTCATGATTTATGTGTCTTAAAAGTAGAAAATCTAGATGCGCCTATTGCAAAAATTGGCTCAAGCAAAAACCTCAAATATGAAGAATCTGTTTTTACCATAGGTTACCCACATTTTCAGGCAGTACCCAGCAGCACTTACGGCGTTGTAAAAGGGCTATACCCAATGGATGATAGTGTGATTATTCGCGCTAGCAGCTCTTTTGGCGTGGGCGCTAGTGGTGGAGGTGTGTTTGACGATGCAGGTAATTTAGTGGGTATTATTACCCTTAAAAGTCCTGGAAAAAATTCTTATTACTACAATATGCCAGTTGAATGGGTGCAGGCTTTAATGCAAGCGCCAGAGCAAGCCGTAAACGCAAAAAGTGAAAAACCCTTTTGGGCGGTATCTTTTGATAAATGGCCTTACTTTATGCAAGTTGTGCATCCATTTTTAACTGAAGATTGGGAAGCACTCAGGTCTATTGCTAATAAATGGACAGAAGCCGAACCTAACACAGCTGAGTCTTGGTTTTATTTAGCGACGGCAGAGTATGCAGCAAAGGACTTTGATAAAGCAGAAGCGCATTTGCAAAAAGTAGTCGCAATGAATCATCAGCATAGTCATGCAATTTACTATCTAGGATTAGTTGCTCAGCAAACTGGTCAACATAATATCGCTTTAGATAAAGTTGCCAAGTTGTATAGTTTTGATGAAACAACGGCAATGCAGCTTAAAGTTGCGATGGGCATCACGCCAAAACCAGATTAGTAAAAGGTTTAGGAACTTTAGCAATTCGTATCACTCTCATATTTAGGCTATGATAGTCGTAGCCTATTTGAGAGGAAATGAAAATGAATCTGTTTGCTAGACTTTTACAATTTACTGGCGTTTCAATCATGTTAACTACCCCACTTTCTAGCCTTGCAGGCGAATGCCCAGCGTTACTAAATCATCAGTTTAAAACCTTACAGGGTGAAAGCGTTAATTTATGCGATTACCGAGACAAGCCTATACTGGTGGTCAATACGGCAAGTAAATGTGGCTTCACGCCGCAATTTGAGAAGCTAGAAGGCATGTATAGCCAATATAAAGATAAAGGCTTATTAGTAATTGGGTTTCCTTCCAACGACTTCCGCCAAGAACTAAAAAGTGATTCTGAAATTGGAAGTTTTTGTAAGCTCACCTATGGGGTTAAGTTTCCAATGGTCACTAAAAGCTCGGTGAGTGGGTCTAACGCAAATCCTTTCTATAAACAGCTTGCGGCTGCATCAGGCCAAGAGCCGCAATGGAATTTTTATAAATACGTGATTACCCAAGGAGGAAAATCTGTGCAAAGTTTTTCGAGCACCACCCAACCAGATGATCCCGCAATCGTAAAACTGATAACGTCTAACCTAAAGTAAAAAGCGCGTTTATTGTGATAAAAAATACATATTTTTTGATTTTATTCAGCTTTGTATGTGGTAATTTACATGCAAACACCTTGCCAGAACCAACTGAGGAGCTTTTATATAATTTAAAGCAATCGATGGTTAAGATAGGTACCACGACTAAATCTGGCGGGCATGGATTTGGTACGGGTATCGCGGTAAGTAAAGACCAAGTTGTCACCAATTGTCATGTACTAGGTAATGCGAATGGCGTTTCTATAAGTAAATGGGGTACCGAGTACCCAGTAGATTCTTTGCAGGCAGACTGGAAGCATGATTTATGCATACTAAATGTGCAATATGCAGATTTAAAGCCAGTCACATTAGGTGACTCGTCAACACTGATGTATGAGCAACCTATCATCTCAATTTCTATGCCTAATGATTCGCCAGCGCCCTATGTCGCATTAAGTACTATAAAAGCATTATATCCACTTGATGGCCAAGGAGTGATTCGTAGCCAAGCCGCATTTTCAATTGGGGCAAGTGGTAGCCCAATTTTTGATTATGAAGGCAAGTTGATAGGCATCAGTACTTTTAAAAGCCCTGGTAAAAAGGCGTATTTTTATAATATGCCTGTTAATTGGGTAAAAGATCTACTGCAAATGCCACTAGTTAAATTAAACTCGGTGCATGGCCTACCGTTTTGGGATTCAGAAGAAGAAGCAAGGCCATTTTTTATGCAAATTGTATTGCCATATCAAAATAACCTTTGGCAAGATGTTGAAAGAATAGCCAATAATTGGATAAAAGAAGAACCAAATCACGCAGAAGCTTGGTATTACCTTGGTCAAGCGATGCAATACTTAGGTAACAAAGAAGCCTCAATCAAAAATTATGAAAA
>JAIYEJ010000011.1 GCA_027487055.1 Methylotenera sp.
GTCGGACCATCCGGTGAGTACAGCTTGTCGATTGAGAATTCTGAACGATGTGTATTGCCAGTTAAATCAACCAGTAAATTACGCAGTAAACGGTCGACCAACCAAGGGCGTTTACTTTCTTCTGTTTCTGGCAGGGCCTTATCCATTTGCTGGAATGCAATCGCCAACTCATATAAGTTATCATCGCGTGCCTCATCAACACGCGGTGCTTGGCTAGTCGGACCGATAAACGTACCTGAGAATAAATAAGACAAAGCAGGGTGGTTTTGCCAATACGTAATTAAGCTTTTGAGCACATCTGGCCTGCGTAACATCGGGCTTTCTGTGGCAGATGCGCCACCAAGAGTGACATGATTACCGCCTCCAGTACCCGTATGGCGACCATCTAGCATGAATTTCTCGGTACCTAAACGCGTTAAGCGTGCTTCTTCGTACAACAAGGTAACGTTATGGACTAAGTCTTTCCAAGTGCTGGCTGGATGAATATTCACCTCAATCACGCCAGGGTCTGGCGTAACGCTTAATAACTGAATGCGAGCATCGCGCGGGGGAGTGTAGCCTTCGATCCATAGTTTGAGTTTGAGTGTTGCAGCTGTTTCTTCAACCGCAGAAACCAAAGCCAAATAATCTTCTAAGCGTGTGACTGGCGGCATAAATACATGCAATCTGCCCTTACGCACTTGTATACATAAGGCTGTGTGAATAACTTCGCGCGGTAATGGCTTGGTCGTTTTATGTTTAATACTGACGCTAGGTTTGGCTTCGTCTATTAGCGATGACTGTTCTGCAAAAGGGTCAAGACTAAACTCTGGCTCCATGTCTTCTGGTAATACCCAAGGTAGTGAAGCCAGTGGTAGACGTAAGCCCATAGGTGAATCGCCAGCTAGTAAATATAAATGCTCACGTTTAAGTGGCCATTTGCTGGTAAGCCATGTAGTCTCGAGTTTGTTGATATTAGTCTTTTTGGTTTCAACTGGCTTTATAGGCATTACATAACCCACCACTTCACCCAAACCAGTCTCAAGCAAGCGCGCAAGACGGCGACGCTCTTCGGAGTCTTCTAAATCGATTTTTAGCGGATCGATATTCTCAGGAAATTTTTGTTCAAGTTGTACCTGAGCAAATATGTCTTCATAGGCAGGAATCAAACAAGCTTTAGGAAAGTTTAAAACCTCTACCAATTTATTGGTAAACGCAGTCGTTTCTTTTAGGGTGTATTGATCTGGAACGGTTTCATCAGAAAATAAGCTACTGTCATGCCATATTGGCTTGCCATCAGTGCGCCAGAACATATTAATCGCCCAGCGCGGTAGCGGCTCACCCGGGTACCATTTGCCTTGGCCGTAATGCAGCATACCGCCTTTGGCGAAATGCTCTTTAAGCTTAATGGCAAGTTTTCCTGCTAGATCACGTTTTTTATCACCATGTGCAAGCGTGTTCCATTCCGCTCCTTCCATGTCATCTATAGAGACAAAAGTCGGCTCGCCACCTTGTGTTAAACGCACATCTTGTTTTTTCAGGTCGGCATCGACTTTATTGCCAAGCTTGTCAATTTTCAGCCAGTCTTCTTCAGTGTATGGCTTGGTTACCCGAGGATCTTCGTGTATGCGCGTGATTGTCATTTCATGCGCAAAAGTCACTTCACAAATATCCGTTAAGCCTGTGACAGGGGCAGCAGAAGAGGGTACTGCCGTACAAGCGAGCGGAATATGGCCTTCACCAGCTAATAAGCCAGAAGTGGGGTCCATGCCAATCCAACCTGCACCAGGGATATAGACTTCGGTCCAAGCGTGTAAGTCGGTAAAATCTACCGTGGTGCCACTAGGGCCATCGAGGGCTTTGATGTCGGCGGTCAGTTGAATTAAATAACCTGATACAAATCGCGCAGCTAAACCCATATTGCGCATAATTTGCACCAATAACCATGTGCTATCGCGGCAAGAGCCAGTTCGTTTGGTCAGCGTTTCTTCTGGCGTTTGTACGCCTGGCTCCATACGCACTAAGTAGCCGATGTCTTGCTGCAAGCGCTGATTGATTGCCACCATAAAGTTTGCAATACCCAGCTCTGATTGGATGATGGCTTTTTTAGCATCTTCCAACCATTTGCCTAGTAATTCGCCTACTGGATCTGTTTTTAAATACGCGCTAAGTTCCAGTATTTGTTGTTCGGTGTAATTAAAGGGGTAAAACTCCGCATATTTTTCGACAAAAAAATCAAAAGGGTTTATCACCGTCATATCTGCCACTAAATCGACCGTGAAATCTAGCGAGCGCACCATTTCGGGGAATACATAACGCGCAATGTAATTACCGTAAGGGTCTTGCTGCCAATTGATAAAGTGTTTTTCTGGGTTAACAGTCAGTGAGTATGACAAAATCGGTGTGCGAGCATGGGCAGCTGGCCTAAGCCTGACCTCGTGCGGCGAGAGATTTACTAATCGATCGAATTGATAACTGGTTTTATGATGCAGCGCAACGCGTATTGCCATTTGACCCTCAATTTTTGAA
>JAIYEJ010000306.1 GCA_027487055.1 Methylotenera sp.
CAAATCATTTAAATGCGCAATTTCGTGCACACCTCCATGCGCTACAGCTTCTTTTGGCATACCATATACCACACAACTTGCTTCATTCTGCGCAAAGTTATATGCGCCTGCTTGCTTCATATTGGCCATGCCCGCAGCACCATCTTTACCCATGCCCGTTAAAATCACGCCAACCACATTTTTACCGCCATTAGTTGCTGCAGATTCAAACAACACATCCACAGAAGGCTTATGCCGACTCACAGGCGCTGCATCACTAAGTGCTGTGACATAATTAGCACCACTTCTTGCTAACAACAAATGCTTATCGCCCGGTGCAATATAGGCGTGCCCTGGTAGAATACGCTCACCACCCTCTGCCTCTTTGACTGATATCTGACAAAGCGAATCTAAGCGATTTGCAAATGATTTAGTAAAACCTGCTGGCATATGTTGTGTAATTAAAATGCCCGGGCAATCTGAAGGCATTTGCAGTAAAAATGATTTAATAGCTTCTGTACCGCCAGTCGATGCACCTATAATCAATAATTTTTCACTACTAATTAATGGGTTGCGTAATAACGTGGGTGATGCGACTGCCTCGTTATTTGGGTTTCTAGAACGTGCTATTATGGAAATTTTAGCTTGCGATGCAGCACGAATTTTGTCACTGATGGTATCCGTATATTCGCGCATCCCATCCGCAATAGAAGTTTTGGGCTTAGTCACAAAATCAATTGCACCAAGCTCTAGTGCACGCATTGTGATTTCATTGCCCTTTTCTGTTAAGGTAGACACCATGACGACAGGCGTTGGGCGTAAACGCATTAACTTTTCTAAAAAGTCTAGGCCATCCATTTTTGGCATTTCAACATCAAGCGTCAGCACATCTGGATTAAGCGCTTTAATCATGTCGCGTGCAATAATTGGGTCTGGCGCAGCACCAACCACTTCCATATCTTTTTGACTGTTGATAATCTCAGTCAAAAGGCTACGAATCAAAGCAGAGTCATCGATAACGAGTACTTTAATTTTCATTATTCACCTCGTGATTACACAGATTAAAACTTAGCAATAATGATTTAAAACAAATCAATTTCGCCACCCACATCTGTAGTTTTAAGTTTGCTTGCATAGTCTTTTTCGCGTTCAAACAATGTTTGATTATTCACTTTCATCAGTTTTTTTACCAGCACCTTGCCTGTTTTTGGAAAGAAATAAACTTTTCTTGGGTAAATATCCAGCAAGTCTTCGCCAGTCACGCGAATGCGTTCATCCTTTAAAAATTTTTTTACAAACTCTGCATTACGTGTGCCTACTAAGGTTGTAGTAAAACTTTTGAGTACATTACCGCCACCAAATATTTTGGCCTCTAGATTTTCTCTCTTTGCACCATTACGCAATAACTGGTTAATTAATACCTCCATCGCATAGGTGCCGTAGCGCATAGATTCTGACACAGGGTTATCTTTATCACTGCTAGCGCCATCTGGTAGCATAAAGTGATTCATGCCACCAATGCCTGAAATACTGTCTCTAATACATGCTGAAACACACGAACCTAATACTGTCACAATCACCATGTTTTTATCAGTATAGTAATACTCGCCTGGTGCAATTTTTGCGGCATTGCAATCAAAATTTCGATCGTAATAAAGTGTGGTAGAAACTTCTTCTGCGGTCATGTTCATGCATGCTCTCCTTTAATATGCGCGACACTTCGCTTAGGATGATTTGCCTTTTTTAATTCATAAACTGTTTTGCCACGCAAATGTAAGTCATTCGATATATACAAGAAATTTTCTGAATGCCCTGCAAACAAAAGTGCATTCGGCTTCATAAGCGGAACAAATCGACTTAAAATTTTAGACTGCGTTGGCTTATCAAAATAAATCATGACGTTTCTACAAAAAATTACATCAAACGGCTCTTTTAACGCCCATTGTGGATCAAGCAAATTGAGCGGCTCAAAACTGATTAAGTTGCGAAGCTCACTGCGCACCCTGACGGAACCTTCTTGTGCGCCAGTCCCTTTTTGAAAAAATTCTTTTCGTTGCATTTCAGTTAATTTGCTTACGCGCTCATACGGGTAAACCCCTTTTGAGGCTGTTGCAAGCACGTTGGTGTCGATATCAGTTGCAATAATTTCTACTGGCGGTTTTAATGTACCAAATGCTTCGCAGGCAGTCATTGCAATGGTGTAAGGCTCTTCACCAGTAGATGCAGCACTACACCAAATCTTGATTGGCTTACTGATTTGCCTTAAATGTTCAGCAAGTATCGGGAAATGATGCTCTTCACGAAAAAATGAAGTTAAATTAGTTGTCAGTGCATTAGTAAATGCCTGCCACTCATCTGGGTTATTTTCATTTTCAAGTGTGTCTAGGTAATCTTTAAACGACTTGACGCCAACACAACGTAGACGACGACCCACGCGGCTATACACCATATCCGTTTTTGCTTCAGAAAGTGAAATGCCAGCGTGTTGATAAATGAGTTTACGTACTCTGGCAAAATCATTTGCAGTAAAATCGAATTCGCGATCTTCTTGTCGTTTTTCTTTAAGCATCAAAATCTCGTTTAAGGTGTTTCAAAGAATTCATTTCACATGATTTAGCAAAAAATCAATGCTGATGATAATTTCGCAATCAAAGGACATAAATCCTTTGATTGCGTTACATACAACACAATTAGTTTTGTACTACTGATGAAGCGCGTGTCTTCATTTGCTCTACAGCTTGATCAGCAATATCAATTACTGCTGCCTGTAATAGCGGATTGCGTTGTTTCATTTGCTCGATTGCTAAACCATACGCCAAATCATCTGCACGTCTATTTTTTGTTGCTGCAAATGGATGCAATGCCTCTTTGTACAACTTTACTACATCGGCTGCTTTTGGCTCACGTGCAATTGCGCTTTTAATCGCAATTTTTGTCGCGCGATAGTTCCAATCTTGAATGCGTTCATCAATATCTGCATTGTGGTCAATAAA
>JAIYEJ010000279.1 GCA_027487055.1 Methylotenera sp.
ATCCCTTCTACCTTGGCAAACTCAACCTCTACCCAAAACTTTAGCTGTTTGGCATCGGTAATTTCCAGTTGCATTGCCTCTTTAAGTATACGAGGAATGTGCGATGCTATCGCCCTTTCCTCCTCGCTCAGCCTGCGGTTGCGGCTGCTCATGGCTAATCCATCGGCCTCGCGCAACGTATCACAGGCAACAACTTCCAATGCCGGAAAATGTTTTGCAGCCATGGTGCGCACCAACGCCAGCTGCTGGTAATCTTTCTCGCCAAAAAAAGCTTTGCCAGGGTTTACAATAGCAAACAATCTGTACACCACATTGGCCATGCCCTGAAAGTGCCCCGGGCGGAAATACCCCTCCATACTGCTATCCAGCCCGTCAAAATCAAAACTTTGGGTAGTGTAGCTCCTGTATACCTCGTCAGGCGTTTCGGGCGCATAGAGTATATGGCAACCGGCTTTTTCAAGCATGGTACGGTCGTCAGCTATTGTGCGGGGATATTCATCAAAGTCGGCAGCATTGTTAAACTGTGTAGGGTTTACAAATATGCTGCAAATAGTAATATCTGTATTAGCCAGCGATTGTTCTATTAACGATATATGCCCAAAATGCAATGCGCCCATTGTGGGCACAAAACCAATGGTTTTGCCCTGTTGTGCCTGCAGGTGCTTTTGTAACGCAGCTGTGGTGGTAAATGTAAACATACTGTTTATGCCATTGGTGAGTTGCGGCAGAGCAACAAATATATGACTTCGTTTTACAAACTACCCTTTTGCATATCGTTCAATTGTATTTATATTAGCCATAATATTTTTTTCCACATAAATAATGGTAAGCAAAGAGGCGAGCGAGGCGTTGTTTTTATATGCAACAGAGGGTGTTTTGGTGGTAAACCAACAAGGCGAAATTGTACGCATAAACCCCAGTGCCGAAAATCTTTTTGGTTATAAAAAAGATGAACTGCTGGGCCAAAAAATAGAAGTACTGATACCCAAAACGCTGAGCCATAAACACACCCAATACCGAGACGGGTATATGGGCAACCCACATGCACGCTCTATGGGGGCAAATATAGATTTAAAGGGCCTGAAAAAAGACGGAACTGAGTTTCCTTTAGAAATAAGCCTTAGCCCATACACCCATGATAATGGCAAATTTGTTATCGCCTTTATTATTGATATTACTATACGTAAGCAGGCTGAACAAAAGCTTAAAGCCTACTCTGCCGAACTTGAGAAACAGGTTAAAAACCGTACCCTTATTCTGGAAGAAGCAATTGCCGAACTTGAAAGTACCAAGGAAGACCTTCACAATGCGCTTGCTAAAGAAAAAGAACTGAGCGAGCTTAAATCAAGGTTTGTTTCAATGGCATCGCACGAGTTTAGGACCCCACTAACAACCATCCTTTCGTCACTATCATTAGTTACCAAATACAGCGACAATAACGATAAGGAAAACCAGCTTAAGCACGTAAACAAAATAAAAACATCAATACACAACCTTACCGAAATACTTAACGACTTTTTATCGGTTAGCCGTTTTGAGGAAGGCAAGGTTGAAAACCACCCTGCACCACTTAACCTAAAAGAATACATTGATAATATTATTAGCGAAATAAAGGGCTTGTGCAAGCAGGGCCAGGCTATTGTATTTGATTATAACGGTAGCGAAGATGTGGTGCTTGATGCCAAACTGCTGCGCCATGTGCTGTTCAATTTATTATCAAATGCATTAAAATTTTCGCCTAACAATAGCCAGGTTAAAGTAACAGCCAATATTGATGCTGGTACTATTAGAATAGAGATTAAAGATAGCGGCATAGGCATTTCTGCCGAAGACCAGCAGCACCTGTTTGAACGCTTTTTCAGGGGCCATAATGCTACCCACATACAAGGCACCGGCCTGGGCTTAAATATTGTGGCTAATTATGTTGAAATGATGAGCGGTAATATTACCTTTGAAAGTGCCGAAAACAAAGGCACTACCTTTACCTTAGTATTTGCGCAATGAAAAAAATTTTACTGATAGAAGACAATGTTGATGTACGCGAGAACACTGCAGAAATTTTAACACTAGCTAATTACCATGTTATAACAGCACAAAACGGTAAAGAAGGGGTAGAGCAAGCCCAGCAAAATACCCCCGACCTTATTATTTGCGATATTATGATGCCGGTGCTTGATGGTTACGGCGTATTGCACATGCTATCTAAAAACCCCGATACAGCTACTATTCCATTTATATTTTTAACTGCCAAGGCCGAACGCAGCGAGCTGCGCAAAGGCATGGAGATGGGTGCCGACGACTATATTACCAAGCCTTTTGATGATATTGAGCTGCTTAATGCCATTGAGAGCCGCCTGAAGCGCAAAGACCTTTTTGCTAAAACATTTAACAAAAATATTGATGGGCTGAATGATTTTATTGAGAGTGCCAAATCTTTTGAATACCTTAAAAAACTATCTGAACAGGAAGAGCCCGTTAAGTTTAAAAAGAAAGAGAACATATACTCTGAAGGCAGCCACCCGCGTGGTGTTTACTTTGTAAACAAAGGCAAAATAAAGTGCTTTAAAACCAACGAACAGGGCAAGGAGTTTATTACCGGACTTTATAAAGAAGGCGACTTTTTAGGCTATATGGATTTGTTGCAGGAGGGGCGCTATGCCGACTCTGCCGCGGCGTTAGAAGATGCAGAGGTTTGCCTGATACCTAAAGACGATTTCTTCTCGCTTATCTATAAAAATGCCCAGGTATCGCGCAGCTTTATCAAAATTATTTCTGATAACCTTAAAGAAAAAGAAGACCAACTGATAAAGCTGGCTTACAACTCTGTTCGCAAACGAGTGGCCGAAGCATTAATAACCCTATACAACCGCTATGGCAACAATAGCGAGGGTAGTTTTAGCATGAATATACCGCGTGAAGACCTTGCGAGCCTTGCCGGAACGGCTACAGAAACAACCATACGCGTGCTTGGC
>JAIYEJ010000072.1 GCA_027487055.1 Methylotenera sp.
AAGTTTTAGCGCAATAAGTTTTGCAATGGATACGCCAGAAGAGCTTGTTAAAAAAACAGCGGATGAAGTGATTGCTGCGATTAAAAATGATAAAGACCTGCAAGCTGGTGACCAAGAAAAGATATTTGCGTTGGCAGAAGAAAAAATATTGCCAAACTTTAACTTTGAAAAAATCTCACGCATGGTGTTAGGTAAAAACTGGACAAAAGCAACACCAGAACAAAAAACGGCTTTCCAAAATGAGTTTCGTACATTGTTAATACGTACTTACGCTTCTGCATTATCTAAGTATAAAAACCAAGTGATTGAATATAAGCCTTTCAGAATGGAAGAAGGCGCAAATACAGCTTCTGTTAAAACAGAAATTTTACAACCAGGCGGCCAACCTATTGCTGTTAGTTATACCTTAGAAAAGCAAGCAGACACTTGGAAAGTTTACGACATTGTGATTGAGGGTGTAAGTTTGGTTACTAATTACCGTAGCCAATTCTCTCAAGAAGTACGTACCAATGGTTTAGATAGTTTAAACAAAAAATTGGCCGATAAAAATAAAGCAGCGCTTGCTAAAACAGAAAACAAATCCTAAAAATGGCGCAGATTACACAAGTAGGTAGTGACTGGGAGTTGAGTGGTGAAGTGGTAATTAATACTGCTTCTGCATTACTAGCAGCGAGTAAACTGCTGACATTAAGCCCCAATTCCAAGATTGATTTTTCGGGTGTGACGAATATTGATACTGCTACGATTAGTTTAATTTTTGAATGGAAGCGACGCGCACAAAAAGAAAATCAATCGGTACAGTGTATCAATTTACCTGCTAATTTAAATAGTTTGACACAGTTATATGGTGTGAACGAAATGATTAATTAATTGCGTTTAATCGCTTTAAATTAGTTACTCTAACCCCATCTGCTAGATGGGGTTTCGTTTTTTAACAGTAATTATTCTGAATAAATTTTCCAGATACCAACATGCCAGATAACCAAATAGATAAGACAGTTCCAGCGATTCATATTAAAAATGTGCATAAGCATTTTGGTGGCTTGCATGCGTTAAATGGTATTGACTTAACCATACAACAAGGCGAATTTTTTGCGCTATTAGGCCCCAATGGTGCTGGCAAATCCACACTCATCAATATTTTGGCTGGCTTGCTTAAAGCTACGCAGGGCAAAGTTTCTGTCATGGGGCATGATGTGGTGGACGACTATCAAGCTGCGCGCATGGCTTTAGGCGTGGTGCCGCAAGAACTTGTATTTGACCCATTTTTTAATGTGCGTGAAATGTTGCGCTTTCAGGCGGGTTATTTTGGCAAGGGCAAAGAAAATGATGCGTGGATTGACGAGGTCATTGAAAACTTAGGCCTTACTGATAAAGCCCACACCAATATGCGAAAACTTTCTGGCGGCATGAAACGCCGTGCGCTCATCGCCCAAGCATTGGCACATAAGCCGCCCGTGATTGTGTTGGATGAGCCAACAGCTGGCGTGGATGTTGAATTGCGCCAAATGTTGTGGGGCTTTATTAAAAAGTTGAATGCAGATGGGCACACGATAATTTTGACTACGCACTACCTTGAAGAGGCAGAAACATTGTGCGAGCGCGTGGCAATGATGAAGCAAGGCAAGATTGTTGCGCTGGATACTACCAGTAATTTATTAAAAAAACTCGCCGGTAAAAATCTACGCTTAACCTTGGGTGATGCAATGCTGCCAGCCGCATTATTGCCGATGTTAAAAAGTGGAGAATGCGGCATTTATACGCTCGCCCTTAATGAGCCAAATCAACTTGAATTTGTACTAAGTGAGTTGCGAAAAGCGAAAGTAGTAATAGAAGACATGCAATTATTCGAGGCGGATTTAGAAGATGTGTTTATGTCATTGGTAGGTGGCAAATGAGTTTAAAAGAACTTAAAAACAACTGGCTTGCAAGCCTCATGGATATTGCTAACTTGTTAAATGTGTATCATTGGCGCGGTGCTTATACCCTCTTTAAAAAAGAGACTTTACGTTTTTGGCGCGTTGCGTTTCAAACCATAGCGTCGCCTGTGCTGACTGCTTTGCTGTATTTGTTGATATTTTCGCATGTACTGCAGGGGCATGTGCAAGTCTATAAAAACGTACCTTATACCGCCTTTTTAATCCCAGGTTTAATCATGATGTCTTTATTGCAAAACTCGTTTGCAAATAGCTCATCGAGCCTAATTCAATCTAAAGTCATGGGTAATATTATTTTTATTTTGCTCACGCCGCTGACTTATTTACAGTTTTTTGTAGCTTTTTTAGCGGCATCAATTGTGCGAGGTTTTATGGTGGGATTAAGCATTTATTTGGTGGCTATTTGGTTTGTAGGTTTACCAATCACGTATCCAATATGGATTTTGATATTTGCTTTGCTTGGTAGCGCGCTACTAGGTACTTTTGGGATTATTGCGGGTATTTGGGCAGATAAATTTGATCAAATGGCGGCTTTTCAAAACTTTGTGATTATGCCGCTCACATTTTTATCTGGCGTGTTTTACTCCATACATTCGTTACCACCATTTTGGCAAGTCGTCTCAAAATTCAATCCATTTTTCTACATGATAGATGGATTTAGGTATGGTTTTTTTGGTCAAGGTGATATTTCACCTTGGATTAGCTTAGGCGTAGTCGCTGCATTTTTATTCGGGTTAGCATGGGTGGCTTTAAAAATGTTAAAATCTGGTTATCGATTAAGAGGTTAAGCTTAAAAAATTAAAAACACTATGTTAAGCGCAAAGCAATTAGAAAGTTATATTACCGAGCATTTGAACTGCGATTTTATTGAAGTACGTGGAGATGATGGGACTCATTTTGAGGCAGTGATTGTGAGCCCAGCGTTTGAAGGCAAACGCATGGTACAACAACATCAATTGGTGTATGCCGCCTTAGGTGACAGAATGCGCGCAGAAATTCATGCGCTATCAATGCAAACTTATACGCCAGAAAAATGGCAAGAATTGAACAAATAAACTTGAAAGAAACGGAAGATTAAATGGACGCACAAGCAAAGATCAAAGAAACAGTCAGCAATAACGATGTAGTGTTGTATATGAAGGGTAGCCCAAAGTTTCCACAATGCGGATTTAGCAACTTGGCGACACAAATTTTAGATGCATGCAACGCAAAATATGTGGCGGTGGATGTGTTGCAAGATCAAGCCATTCGTGAAGGCATTAAGCAATACGCAAACTGGCCTACGATTCCGCAGTTGTATGTAAAAGGTGAGTTTATTGGTGGTAGCGACATTATGCGAGCCATGTATGAAAGCGGCGAATTACAAACGCTACTATCTGGTGCATAATTTTGGATAAACTTATTATTGAAGGTGGCGCAAAGCTCAATGGCGAAGTCACTATCTCGGGTGCAAAAAATGCGGCTTTACCCATTTTGTGCGCGTCCCTTTTGGCAGAAGCGCCGCTCAACTTAACCAGTGTTGCGGCACTAAAAGACATTGATACCACTATTAAGTTACTTGATACCATGGGTGTTAAAGTGACGCGTGATGCAGATAAAGTTTCGCTAGACGCAAGTGAAGTGACTTCGTTTGAAGCTACTTACGAAATGGTGAAAACCATGCGAGCTTCTATTTTGGTGCTTGGGCCTTTGCTTGCTCGGTTTGGTAGTGCACGTGTTTCTTTGCCTGGTGGTTGTGCGATTGGCTCTCGTCCAGTAGATTTGCACATTAAAGGCTTGCAAACCATGGGAGCAGCAATTCACATCACGCATGGTTATATTCAGGCAAGTACCTTACATTTGCCAAATCGTCGCTTGCAGGGCGCACGTTATTATATGGATATTGTCACAGTTACAGGTACGGAAAATCTGATGATGGCCGCCAGTTTGGCAGAAGGCAAAACCATTTTAGAAAACGCTGCTAAAGAGCCAGAAGTGGTTGATTTGGCAGAGTGCTTAAATAAAATGGGTGCAAAAATCACAGGTGCGGGTACCGATGTGATTACGATAGTAGGCGTGGAAAAGTTAACTGGTGCAACCCATAATATTGTTTGTGATCGAATCGAAGCGGGCACTTATATGGTGGCTGCTGCGATGACAGGTGGTAATGTAAAACTACTCAATACGCGTGCAGATTTATTGGATGCAGTGATTGAAAAGTTACGTGATGCAGGCGCGGAAGTAAAAGTGAATCTAGTAGAAAATTCGATTACAGTAAAAAGTGATGGAAAGTTGAAAGCGGTGAATATTCGAACCGCGCCGCACCCAGCTTTCCCCACCGATATGCAGGCGCAATTTATGGCATTAAATAGCGTAGCGGAAGGCGTTGCTAAAGTGACAGAGACAATTTTTGAAAACCGTTTTATGCATGTGCAAGAAATGCAGCGCTTAGGAGCAGATATTAGTATCGATGGTAATACGGCGCTTGTGAAAGGCGTGGAATACTTGGATGGCGCAACCGTGATGGCAACAGATTTACGTGCTTCGGCAAGCTTGGTTTTGTCAGGTTTAGTTGCGCGCGGCGAAACTGTGATTGAGCGTATTTATCACCTTGACCGTGGTTATGAATTTTTGGAAGAGAAATTAACTAAATTAGGCGCAAAAGTGCGCCGTGCAAATTAATATGAGCTTTATTTAATATGATAACCATTGCATTATCAAAAGGACGTATTTTCGAAGAAACCACGCCACTACTTGCGGCTGCTGGTATTCGCGCGTTAGAAGATCCTGAATCTTCACGCAAGCTTATCTTGCCTACAAACCGCGATGATGTGCGTTTGATTATTGTGCGCGCAACCGATGTGCCAACTTACGTACAATATGGTGCGGCAGATTTAGGAATAGCCGGCAAAGATGTACTGGATGAACACGGTTGCGAAGGCTTGTATCAGCCACTAGATTTGCAAATTGCCAAATGTAAAATGATGGTGGCAGTGCGCGATGATTTTGACTATGAGGCTTCAATTCGCCAGGGTGCGCGTTTAAAAGTGGTCACTAAATATGTGAAAGCTGCACGTGAGCACTTTGCAGCAAAAGGAATGCATGTCGATTTGATTAAGCTCTACGGTAGTATGGAACTTGGCCCATTGGTTGGCCTTGCGGACGCGATTGTTGATTTAGTGAGCACTGGTGCGACTTTGCGCGCAAATAACCTCAAGGCTGTGGAAGAAATTGGCCATATTAGCTCGCGCTTAATTGTGAACCAGGCGTCATTAAAATTGAACCGTCCCTTACTTCAACCAATATTAGATGCATTTAGCGGTGCGGTTAAATAATCATGCAAATTCGACGTTTATCTACCAAAGACCAAAGTTTTAATGCTCAACTAAAAGCATTGTTAGCCTTTGAAACTGCGCAAGATGATGCAGTGGATGTGGTTGTCGCAAATATTCTTAAAGATGTGAAAACGCGTGGCGATGTTGCAGTATTGGAATATACCAATCAGTTTGATAAAACAAATGCTAAATCTTTAGCTGATTTAGAAGTTAGCCAAGCTGAATTACGGGCAGCATTAGATAGTCTGGAAGCCAATACCAGGGGTGCTCTCAGGGCAGCGTCTGAAAGGGTTAAAAACTATCACGAAAAACAAGTTATGTCATCTTGGAGTTATACGGAATCAGACGGCACGTTGCTTGGTCAGCAAGTCACTGCTTTAGATAGAGTAGGGCTTTATGTACCTGGTGGCAAAGCGGCGTATCCTTCAAGCGTGCTGATGAATGCAATCCCTGCTAAAGTTGCGGGTGTGGGCGAGTTGATTATGGTGGTGCCAACGCCCAATGGCGAAAAAAATGCTTTGGTGTTAGCCGCCGCCGCAATTTCTGGTGTAGACCGCGTGTTTTGTATTGGTGGTGCGCAAGCGGTGGGTGCATTGGCATACGGTACGGAAACAATCCCTCAAGTTGATAAAGTCACAGGGCCTGGTAATGCTTATGTAGCTGCAGCAAAACGCCGTGTGTTTGGTGTGGTTGGTATCGACATGGTGGCAGGGCCAAGTGAGATTTTGGTGATTTGTGATGGTAAAACCAATGCTGATTGGATTGCCATGGATTTATTTAGCCAAGCCGAACATGATGAATTGGCACAGGCGATTTTGTTAAGTCCAGATGCTGCATTTTTAGATGCGGTTGCAGCCAGTATGCAAAAACTAGTGCAAGAAATGCCTCGCAAAGAGATTATCAATACCTCGATTACAAATCGTGGCGCACTCATTTTAACTAAAGATTTAGATGAGGCGATTGAAATTTCTAACTATATTGCACCAGAGCACTTAGAGCTATCATTGGAAAATCCGCTTGATATAGCTAAAAAAATTAAACATGCAGGCGCTATATTTATGGGTCGTGATACATGTGAGGCGCTAGGCGATTATTGCGCAGGGCCAAACCATGTGTTGCCGACTTCACGCACTGCGCGCTTTAGCTCGCCTTTGGGTGTTTATGATTTTCAAAAGCGTTCTAGCATCATTTTTGCCTCAAGCCAAGGCGCACAAGATTTAGGTAAAATTGCCTCAACACTTGCGTATGGCGAAGGGCTACAAGCGCATGCGCGATCAGCCGAATATAGGCTAAAAAATGAGTAAATTTTGGAGCGATATCGTACGTGAGCTAAAACCTTATGTACCCGGCGAGCAGCCAAAAATGCAAAATCTCGTCAAGCTCAATACGAATGAAAATCCCTATGGGCCGAGCCCCAAAGTGATCGCTGCACTTCAAGCAGAAGCGGCCGAGACGCTGCGTCTTTATCCAGATCCAAACTCAGATAAGCTTAAAGAGGCAATCGCCCAAAATTATGGTTTAAGCGCTAGTCAAGTCTTTGTGGGTAATGGCTCTGATGAAGTATTGGCGCATGTGTTTCAGGCTTTACTAAAACATAGTAGACCATTACTTTTTCCTGATATTACCTATAGTTTTTATCCTGTCTATTGTGGTTTGTATGAGATAGAGTTCGAAACCATTGAGCTAAACGCACAATTTGAAATCAATGTAGATGATTTTGATAGACCTAATGGCGGCATTATTTTACCTAACCCAAATGCGCCTACAGGTATTCCGCTTGCGTTGGCAGAAATTGAAAAGATATTAAAATTCAATGCTGAATCGGTGGTGGTGATTGATGAAGCTTATGTGGACTTTGGTACAGAGTCTGCAGTTAAGTTAATCAATACTTACCCCAATTTATTGGTCACGCATACTTTCTCAAAAGGTCGTTCACTTGCTGGTTTGCGTGTGGGTTATGCCTTGGGTCACAAAGATTTAATAGAAGGGTTGATTCGTGTAAAAGATAGTTTTAATTCATACCCAATCGACCGCTTTGCCGAGGCTGGTGCAGTTGCTGCCATGCAAGATAAAGCGTACTTTGAAGAAACTTGTAAAAAAGTAATTGCAACGCGCACAGCATTAGTAAGTGATTTGCAAGGCTTGGGCTTTGATATATTGCCTTCTGGCGCGAACTTTGTCTTTGCAAAGCATTTAAAAAGAGAAGGCGCAGATTTAGCAGCAAAATTACGTGAAAAAAATGTCGTTGTGCGGCATTTTACAAAGCCACAGCGCGTTTCAAATTACCTAAGAATTACCATCGGTACTGATGTGCAATCTAAACTGCTAATAGATGCCTTAGCAGAAATACTTAAATAATTACTAAATTGTTGAAATAAATACCAATTTGCGGTTATTATGGGCGAATTACAAAATATCCTATTAATATTTTGTAAAATTAATTTGGATTAATAGCAAAATATTAAAGTTTTTAATCGCATATAAACTAGCTCGGAGGAAATAAGTATCATGGCACAAACCCAAATGGCACTAGATTCATTAGATTTTGACGCAACAGTAGCACTAGCAGCTAAAGTTGCTCCACACGTAGACATTTTAGAAATCGGTACACCATGCATTAAGCATAACGGTATTGAATTGCTTAAAACATTGCGCGCTAAATTCCCAAATAACAAAATCTTAGTTGATTTAAAAACAATGGACGCTGGCTTCTACGAAGCTGAGCCATTCTACAAAGCGGGTGCAGATATTTGTACAGTGTTGGGTACTGCTGATATCGGTACAATCAAAGGCGTAATCGATGTTGCTAATAAATACGGCAAAATGGCACAAGTTGACTTGATCAACGTTGCAGATAAAAAAGCACGTACATTAGAAGTTGCTAAATTAGGTGCACACATCATCGGCGTGCACACTGGTTTAGATCAGCAAGCTGCAGGTCAAACACCGTTTGTTGATTTGGCAATGGTAACTGGTTTAAACACTGGAGCTAAAGTTTCTGTAGCAGGTGGTGTTAAAGCTGCAACAGTGCGCCAAGTAGTAGATGCAGGTGCTGATATTGTGGTAGCTGGTGCAGCAATTTACGGTGCAGCAGATCCAGCAGCTTCAGCAGCTGAAATTACTGGTTTAGCACGTGCAGGTGGTGCTTCAGCAGGCGGAATGGGTAAATTCTTACCATGGATTTTAATTGCAGGTGCAGTATTGCTTGGTTTGTATTTGCTTTCTGGTAAAAAAGCAGAAGAAATGCCAGCAGCAGCTGACGCAGCGATGGAACAAGTTGAAGGTGCGGCAGCAGAGGGCGCAGCAGCAGTTGAGGGTGCGGCAGTTGAAGGTGCAGCAGCAGTTGAAGGTGCAGCAGCAGAGGGCGCAGCAGCAGTTGAAGGTGCAGCAGAAGCAGCAACAGCAACTGAAGCAGCGCCAGCAGAACCAGCAGCTCAATAATAGTTGTTTTGAACTTAAAAGCCGACTATTTAGTCGGCTTTTTTATTGCAAGTTGTTATGGCATCACAAAAAAGTGTTTATGCGCCCAAGTTTAGGTTAAAATACTGTTAAAGTATTCTTTTTAAATAATTATTAAATTAATTTATATCTCATGCGCAAAGCAGAAGTCACACGTAACACCTTAGAAACTCAAATTTCAATTGCTATTAATATTGATGGTTCTGGCCAGTCTCAATTCGATACTGGACTAGGCTTTTTAGATCACATGTTAGATCAAGTGGCGCGTCACGGTATGATGGATATTAATGTTCAAGCTAAAGGTGATTTGCATATTGATGCGCACCATACGGTTGAGGATATTGGTATCACTCTTGGCCAATCATTTACAAAAGCGATTGGCGATAAAAAAGGGATTAATCGCTATGGCCATGCTTATGTACCGCTAGATGAGGCATTAAGTCGTGTTGTGCTCGATTTATCAGGTCGCCCAGGCTTAGAGTTTAACTGTGAGTTTACACGCTCTGCGATAGGCGAGTTTGATGTGGATCTTTTTCACGAGTTTTTTCAAGGTTTTGTAAACCACGCCAATGTGACTTTGCACATCGATAACTTAAAAGGCCATAACTCACATCACCAAGCCGAGACGATATTTAAAGCTTTTGGCCGTGCTTTGCGTATGGCGGTAACATATGACGAGCGCATGTCAGGCATTATGCCATCTACCAAAGGAAGCCTGTAAAGCCCTAAACGCGCTGGACATTTACGCTAAAAATACAGTTATGCAGAAAGTAGATATTGCAGTTGTGGATTACGGCATGGGCAATTTGCGCTCAGTATCTCAAGCTGTAGCGCATGTGGCACAAGGCAAAAAGGTAGTCATCACGAGTGACGCAGAAGCTATCATAAATGCGGAGCGTATTGTTTTCCCTGGGCAGGGTGCCATGCCAGACTGTATGCGTGAGTTAGAAGCGCGTGGTTTACGCGGTGCAATAATTGAAGCGGCACAGAACAAACCATTTTTTGGTATTTGTATTGGCATGCAGTTATTGTTTGACCATTCTGAGGAGGGTGACACGCTGGGTTTGGGCCTGTTAAAAGGAAATGTCAAACGATTTGAATCTGCGAAAATGGTGGATGCCAATGGAGAAAAGCTTAAAGTGCCGCATATGGGATGGAATCAAGTCTATCAAACCAAGTCACACATTTTGTGGCAGGGCGTGGCAGAGGCAACGCGTTTTTACCATGTACATAGTTATTATGCTGCACCACAAAATGATGCAGTAAGTGCAGGCGAAACTGAATATCCAAATCGCTTTACCAGTGCAGTTGCGTTTGAAAATATTTTTGCTACGCAATTTCATGTAGAAAAAAGTGCACAAGCTGGATTGCAATTGCTTGCTAACTTTATCAATTGGAAGCCTTAAACTTGTTAAGGCTTGGTAAACTGGAAGTCTTAATTAACCTTATTTGTTATTTAAATTAATTAATAAAAATCATGCTCATTATTCCTGCAATAGATCTTAAAGACGGTCACTGTGTTCGATTAAAACAAGGTGTTATGGAAGGCGCTACAGTCTTCTCAGAAGACCCGGGCGCAATGGCAAGACATTGGGTAGACCAAGGTGGAAAGCGTTTGCATTTGGTGGATTTAAACGGTGCATTTGCTGGCAAACCAGTCAATGAAGGCGCGATTAAATCAATTGTAGCGGCTTGCAAAGGTGAGATTCCAATTCAATTAGGCGGCGGTATTCGTGATTTAGAAACCATCGAGCGTTATTTGGATGATGGAATCGATTACGTCATTATTGGTACTGCGGCTGTAAAAACACCAGGCTTTTTGCATGAGGCATGTTATGCCTTTCCAGGACAAATCATGGTTGGTTTGGATGCCAAAGATGGTAAAGTCGCAATCGATGGGTGGAGCAAGCTCACTGGTCATGACGTGATTGATTTAGCGAAGAAGTTTGAAGATTATGGCGTTAATTCAATTGTTTA
>JAIYEJ010000095.1 GCA_027487055.1 Methylotenera sp.
AACGCCAAAATCCAGCGCGTCGCTTTGCCATGGCTAATCAACAAAAAGAACATGGAGCATAAAATGCAAAAAAATAGTGCCAAAGATATTAAGAATGGAAGATGGTAAGGGCTAAATGGATAAATTTCTAATATACGCTCAAACAGTGAAAAATTGCCCGTGAGCATAATAAACGCCGTTACCAGCAAAATGCTTCGTGTTTGTGTAGAGGATTGCCTAAATGGCGCTTCTAAATTCTGGAATACTTTATTCAAAAACATTTTTATTTTTCTCAATGATTTTTTTAATCGATAACAACACAAAAACCACCAACCAAACAACCCATGCAGACCATAAATTGTGTGATAAGAAATGCTCGCCACGCATGATTTGTGCCCAACCCATGGCAAAACCAAGTAATAAACTTATCATCAGCATGACTCTAGCAAACCTAGGTTTACTATTTTTAAAAGCAAAATAAAAAGTAACAAGCGCAAATCCGCCACTGGGATGTCCAGCTGGGAAACAATGTCCTGCTTTCACACCTAATGGCAAATCAGAAAATAGTTTAAGTAGAGGCAGCTTTCCACCATAAATGAGTAAATCATTTGGGCAGCCATGTATGCTTAAGTGTTTTAAAATACCCACTGCGCTGTTTGCACTAAACATCCCGATAAACACAAAAAAGAAAGGGTTGCTAAATAAAGTTTTGGTCAAAACTAAAATTGATTGACGTGCCTGTTGCTCAAAGGTACTTAAAATTGCAATCGCTAAGGAACCAAGCGCTATGATGAGCATGCAATACTTTAAACCATCATGCATAATGGTATCTAAGAAAAACTGATGTTTTAGGGTAAAACTATTGGCCCCATAATCAAAATAAAGATTACTCAACCTTAAATCTATAGCAATGGGATAAACCCAGTTTAAGAATATTGCGCTAAGCAATAACCCAACTAAAATTTTAATGTCCTCATTCCCAAGAGATAACATTTTTAAATGATTTGGGTTTAAAACTTGAAAATGTAACAATTGATTTAAAGATGGCATAAGTTATGTTTTATCGTTTTTAATGTTGCATTCATCGCAAAATCAATGCCAATCAAATGAGTAGATATCTCACTATGCGCTTATTAATTGATTTATATGCATTAATTAATTGTTTGATGGTCTTTTAATAAATTTGCAAAAATTAAATGTTCATGCATTTTTTGCAGGGTTTTAGATTTTATGTGCAAAATATGCATCATTATTAAGTTTCAATAAAATTAAACTACTGAATTTATTGGTAATTTTTTATGGCATGCAGTTTGCATAGATATTAGTAATTAACTGTAAGGAATCATTACCATGCTCGAATACACTAATGCATATACAGCAAATTCTACGCACTCAATTGCACATCAACCAACCAGTGATGTGCAGGCTTTTCATGCTAAAGCGGCTTATCAAATAAGAGAGTTTGTAATGACCAAGCGTTATGTTTTAAGTGAAATTACTGCGAGTACCGTGAATGTGGGTGACCTAGCGCGATCTGAGGTTGAAGGCTTTATTAGTGCTGTATTTAAGCGTGTACACGGTGCTGACATCACGCATTTCATGCCGCAATTGGTTGCGCTTCGTGATCAAAACGGTGTGCTGATGGCGGCATTTGGTTGGAAAAAAGCGAGTGATGGCCCGCTATTTTTAGAGCAATATTTAGATGAGCCTATTGAAACATTGATTTCTAACATCTTGCACAAAAACATCTCGCGTAGCCAAATTACCAAAATTGGTAATTTAGCGGTGGCTAACCCGCGCAATGCAGGCATTTTAATCGCGCATGTAATTCAACACAGCTTAGATATGGGGATTGAGTGGTGCGTCGCAACTGCACACCACAGCTTGCAAAACGGCTTAATTAAAGCTGGGCGTGATGTGTATCCTCTCTTTAATGCAGATAAAGCGCGTTTAAGCCAAGAAGAGCAAGCCAAATGGGGCACATATTACAAACATATGCCACAAGTGGTGGCGATACGCGGAATTGCAGAAGCGATTTAAACGCAACAATAACCTTATGTTAATTGAAGCACTTCAAAACCATGCCGCTGAAAGGCCCATGGATATTGCGTTGCAGGGCAGCGAAAAGGTGCTCGGCGATATTCAATTGAATTATCAACAACTGTTTGATGCAATCTCTCGCCTACAAACAGAGTTTAACCAACAAATAAAAAATGCAGCACCCGTGTTGGCACTCGCACTTGATAACCACCCCGCGTGGATGATTGTAGACTTAACGGCGATGGCATGTCATATCCCCTTGGTGCCATTGCCGTTATTTTTTTCTAATACACAAATATTGCATGCCATTACAGACGCAGGTGCCAACTGCTTTATTTGCGATAACCCACAACACTTTTCTACCATTTTGGGCGATTGTGTCACGGGGCAATCTACAATCATCGTTGCTGGCAAAACACTTACGCTATTACATCTCAATATTCCTGCTAAAAAACTGCCAAATGATACTGCAAAAATCACTTACACTTCAGGCACGACTGGTGAACCCAAAGGAGTGTGTTTAAGTACGCAAGCCATGTTGAGCGTAGCTAATGCAATTAAAACTGCCACACAGTTAAATCCAAACGATGCGCATTTGTGTGTATTACCACTTTCTACTTTGCTCGAAAATGTTGCAGGTGTATATGCCGTTTTGCTTGCTGGCGCCACCGCGCATATTTTACCCAGCGCACAAGTGGGCTTAAACGGAAGCAGCCTCAACATTCAACTACTCTGCAAAGCACTTGCCGAAACAAAAGCCAGCACTGCGATTTTGATTCCGCAGTTATTCAGCGCATTGTTATTCGCATGTGAAACGGGCGTAAAGTTGCCACATTTGCGATTTGTGGCAGTTGGTGGAGCACATGTTTCTAGCAGTTTATTGCAACGCGCCGTAGCGCTTAAGTTACCTGTTTTTGAGGGGTATGGTCTTTCTGAAAGCGCATCCGTCGTGGCACTTAACACACTTGTAGCCAACAAAATCGGTAGTGTAGGAAAGCCCTTGCCGCATATTGAAATTGCATTTTCTGATGAAAACGAGATTTTAGTCAAAGGTGCTAACTTATTGGGCTATACAGGCGACATCGCGGTTGATGCGATTGATACTTACATCAAAACGGGCGATATTGGTTACTTGGATGCCGATGGCTTTTTATTTATTAATGGTCGCAAAAAAAATATCTTTATCACCAGTTTCGGCCGTAACGTTTCCCCCGACTGGGTGGAGCGCGAGCTCACCAGCTGCAATGAAATTTTGCAGGCTTGCTTGTTTGGCGAGGCAATGCCGTGGAACACCGCGATTATTGTGCCAAGCGAACACGCGACTTTCGAGCAAATTGAGGTGGCTATTTCAAGCATTAACGCTAACTTACCCGACTATGCACGTGTCACTGAATGGCTACCTGCATTTGCGCCTTTTAGTGTTCAAAATAACCAACTTACCGCCAATGGACGTCTCAAGCGCGATGCGATTTGGCAAGCATATCAACAACAAATTAATGTGCTTTATGCACTTTCTACAGGTTAAGGATTAATAATGGCTTTTTACGACGATTTACTCAAGGCAACCGAGCAGGAACGCAATACTTTAATGAACTTGCCACTGATTCAACAAGGCGGTGCAGGCAAGATTTCATTGCAAACTTACATTGCGTTTCTCACGCAAGCGTATCACCATGTGAAACATACAACACCTTTGCTAATGGCCTGCGGTGGTCGTTTAAGTGGCGAGTACGAATGGTTGCGCACCGCGATTGGCGAATACATTGAAGAAGAAATGGGGCATCAAGAATGGGTACTTAATGATATTGAGACTTGTGGTGGCAACAAAGAAGCGGTGCGCCAGTCGGCAGATACCAACACCAGCCCGAGTCAAGCCACAGAACTCATGGTGGCTTATGCTTATGATATGATTTACCGCGTAAACCCAGTAGGATTTTTTGGTATGGTGTTAGTGCTAGAAGGGACCAGCACAGC
>JAIYEJ010000238.1 GCA_027487055.1 Methylotenera sp.
AAGGCAGATCGCCATCAAACAATACAATATCTTTTTCATAGGCTTTTCTTTATAACGCCATGAATATCATTTTATTGCTAAGGGCGTTAATTGAGAATCGCAACGCAAAAAATCGACAAGGAGTTCATCAAAGGAACCTTATCGAAGTAATTGATTAGATGGATTATAATTTCAAACAACGCCAAACCGGTGTAAAAAAAATGAAATTACACTAACTTAAAATCCACTACGATACGCATTAATTCGGATATACTTTTGATATCAAATTTGCGAAAAACATTTTTCTTGTGCGTCTCTAGGGTAAGAATACTAATGTGCAGCATTTCAGCACATTTTTTAGAAGACATTCCGGTCGAAATCACTTGAATTATCTCAAGTTCTCGTTTTGTAAGCAAGGATATTGCATTATACACATTCTCGAATTGCGCGGTAACTGCATCATCGAAATGGGGAAACGTAATGAAATTATCAGAGGGATTTATCACCGCATTGATGATAAAATCGGCTGAAACCTCATTGCTTATGCAACCAGAGAAACCATTGATTCTTGACTTATACACTAAATACTTGTCTACAATGGACGAGAGTAAAAACCAACGTACCCTCTTACTTCCTTCAAACAATTTTGGCACATCCAATCCGCTTTGCCCCAATTGAGCATCAATGACAACCACTTGTGGCTCGATGCCATGATTGGTATTCAGAAATGCCTCCATTGCCGCAACATCCTGAAAAATCCCAACTACATTGATATCTTCACATTCGGAGAAGATCAAATTCAACCCGGCAAGTACTACTTGGTGATCATCACAAATGACAACATTTACCTTGGGTTTCAATTTTTTATTTAATTTTCTATGGCTGTTAGCAATCTTTAACTAAAGAATAAATCAAGGAAAAAACACAATCACATATCAATTTAAAACAAACCCTTTAACCGCCGGAGATTTAAATAATTTATAATTTTAGATTTTAGATTTCCTGCTAGGCAAATATTGGCTATGTCTTGGAATGAACATGAACATTGTCGTCAAAATGCCATACCAAACCTTAAGTAACCTGTAGAGTTGTATCCCAATTCTGCAAAAAATATAGACACCCTTCCACCGATGGCTCCTCCGCCATAAAAAATGCTCTTACCCCCGTCCAAATATGAAATGTATTGATCATCGATAACATCAACATACCCATAGCCAAACACTCCCTGAAAATAAGCTTCCGCATCTTTTTTATGTACAAAAGTATATCGAATTGGCACCCCTATCCCTACATGTAAACTACTCACAGTTCCTATACTTTCAACAACAGAACCACTAAAATTGTCGTAATATGTATAATCAATGTCTTTCGTATGATACCCTAAACCCATTTCAATTCCTGTCGTCAAATTTTGTGTCTTGGTTTTACCTAAAAATCCAAGTATACAATTAGTACCACGCGTTTTACTTTCCTTTTGTTCGATAATATTACCCGAAATCCAATTAATTGGGTATTGATAAACGGCTGATTTTACCAACGACGATGAGTATCCACCAAGACCCAATCCCAGGTAAACCTTGGTTCCTTCCGAATTATTTGATTTTACAACTGATGTGTTTACGTTTGATGAACCAGCGGGACTTGAAGAACCGGCCCATTGCGCATCCAAATTATTGATAGAAAGTAAAAGTACTACAAACAAGGCGTATTTGGTGAGATTATATATATAGCGAGGCATATGGATGGTTTAATGTGAATTTCGTAGGTAGTAATAACTCTAATTGGATTGATTTCTGAATACTGAAGAACAAAATTCAATTCAAGAATTGTTCTACACTCATGCGCCAAACGTTGTATTTGTTTGTAGCGCTTCCCCGAGTACTAATAAAGTAAATTTCTTTCCCTGACGGCGCCCAAACCGCCGAAGCGTCAGTTCCTGGGTGAAATGTCAATTGCGTTTCACCTGTACCATCCGTTCTGAATAAATACAAATCTAAATTCATAGGTCGGGCATTGCTTTTGGGTGTGGCGCCAGTAACCAACAAATACTTTCCATTTGGACTTACCTTCGGACTAGAAAAAGAACGGCGATTGTCTGTAATAACCTGAGTTTCTGCGCCACCGTCCAAATCAATTTTCCAAATTTCTGTTCTTTGAGAATTTTTTGCACTGCGTGTAACAAATAACTCCTTAGAAGTTTTACCCGGCACAAAACAAGGATTGAAGCCTTCAGAGTACTGTGTATGCAAACCCGATTCCAAGTCAATACCCCATAACGACTATCCACTTCCGCTTGAACGTGAATAATAAAGCGTTTTTGCATCGTTTGAATATACTGGATTCAGTTCACTTGCGTCAGTAGCTACAATTTGTCGGACCGCGTTTCCTTTAGATACCTCAATTTGATAAATATTGTAATTCTCCGATGTCCCCACACCTACTCTGTCAGAAAAAGTTAAAAATTTCCCATCCGGTGAGTATGCAAAATCAAAAACATAGTTTCTAAATGTTCTTTGAACTGCTGATGCACCTCCTTCAGTTGATCTAATATACAAGTTGTTCGAGTTGTTATTATTCCCTAGAAAGGTAAAATTCCTACCGTCTGGAGATATCGAAAGAAAAGTTGCTGTGTTCCACATTAGAACCTCGGTACGAATAATTTCACTTCCGTTTTGAACAGATTCAGTCGTTAGCTGATAGGCAGGGCCCTGAACGATATCACTTTCCTTTGTTAATTGTGTAAAATTTACGCCCCCTTCTTCAGGTGCCGTTAAATTGGTGAAAATATCTTGTGAATAAGAAACTCCCTGATTCAACAAAGAACAAGAATCAAAACTTAGGGTTGCGCCCAAGGCAATTAATCTGAAGATAACTAATTTAATCGATTTTTTTGACGCATTCATCATGCTGTCAAAATTAGAAACCCCATAGGTGGTAGAC
>JAIYEJ010000160.1 GCA_027487055.1 Methylotenera sp.
AGGCTAATATAACCTCTAACTGCGCAGGCGAGCGCTTTTCAATCTTATCAAATAACTGCTTTAACTCTTCCTCATCATCGTAGGCATCTGCCAGCTTAATGAGTATGTCCTTTTTTGGCTTGAATTTCTCTTTAAGCTCTTCGTAAACGCTGACGATATTACGCTCTAAGAGGTTTTTTATAACCCCGTGGATGTTTTTAATGCCGGTAACTTTGCCCAACTCATCAATGCCCATTACCTGGTGGATATGCAGCATATCGAGCACTGCGTATTCCTTCTCGTTAAGCCCAACAGCTGTTTCGGCCTCATCAGGATTAAAGATTATTTTGGTTTCGCTTTGCAGCTTAAGGCCTGCGGGCAGTGCGGCGCTCATTACCTCGCCTTCGGTACATAAATAATAGTGGCTTATCCAGTTCCAGAATTTTAACTGTTCAGCATTGATAATGGGCCGTTCATCAATTAGGCCCTGTAACTCTTTAGGCGTGTAGCCTGTGGGGGCATTGTTATGCACTGTTTTTATAATTGCCGTATAGAGCTTGCTTTTGCCAAACTGCACCACTACGCGCTGGCCGGGCATAAGCTGGCCCTGCAATTCAGGCGGAACAGCATAGGTATAAGCCTTGGGCAAATACAGCGGTAATATAACATCGGCATACCACATAGCTTAAAACGGATAACCGATACCCAGTTGGAAGACAATAGGGTTATAATACCCTTTACTCTCTGTTTTTTTACGGTATTCAAAAGGCGATAAATATTTTTTGCCTTCATACTCAGCACCCGGATCGTATAAACGGCGGGCAAAATCTAAACGTAATAAAAAGAAACTTAAATCTAAACGTAAGCCAACACCATAGTCAACGCCAAATTGGCCAAAGCTTTCTTTTATCGAACCATTTTTCCTTTCCTCGTCGGGCTTGGTTAACCAGATATTCCCTACATCAACAAACAAAGCGGGCTCTAAAAAGCTGAATAGTTTTAGGCGGTATTCGGCATTAAATTCCAGTTTAAAATTACCTACCTGGTCGATAGTGCCACCGCCGCTTTTGTCAAATGAGCCCGGTCCTAGCGAGCGTTGCAACCAGCCGCGCATACCGTTGGAACCCCCTGCAAAAAACGCTTTTGCAAAGGGTAATGATGCCAGTGTGTTTTTACCATAGGCTAAACCAAAACCAACATAACCCCGAAGGGCAATTGCATTTTTATCGTTAAGGTAAAAGTTGGGGTAAATTTCAAAATCAGTACGTATGTATTTTGCGGTTGTAGTAATATCCGGTGTAGAAGTATTTTTGCCAATTGTAATTTGGTTTAAGCCTAACGAGCTTATTAATAGACCGGAAGACTCGAAACCAAAACGCCAGAAAACATAGTTAACGCGTTTATCGAGCTGTTGGTTTGTCCACACTACTGCAACCCTACCAGCCTCGACCAAGGCATTATCAAAACTACGCAACAACACCTGCGATGTGGTATCTAGTAACATTGAATAGGCATTATCTAGCCTTGCATTTAAAAAGTTAATCTCAACGGGGTTGTAAGTAACGGTAGTGTGCTTGTTTTGCCTCCATGTCCACCCGAACGAAAGGGTATAGGCGCGGCGCAGGTATTGTGGCCGGTTTTGGTAGTTAAACGCAGTAGTGATAGCAGTACGCGGGTTTTTAATAGGGTCTTTTATAAAGTAGTTAATAGGCCAAACCCCACGTGGTATGTTAAGCGTAAGGCTGGCGCCATATTCCTGCGTATTGAACAGGTTTCTTGCGCCGCTGCCAATACTATCATTTACCAGGCGTTGAAACTCTAAAGCGCCGCGTAATTTAAACTCCAGCCATTCCTCGCCCCTAAATAGGTTTTTATTTACAAAACCTACAGTTGCACCAATACCTAAGTTGCCGCCGGTGTTGGTGCCCTGCGTTTCTAAAGAGTACCCGCGGCGCATGGTTGGGGTAAGTAAAATATCGTAATCTAAAATTCCTTTACCATCAGAAGAGTCGACAATGGTGCGGGGGTTAAATTGTATGTTGATGAATTTAAAGGTTCGTAAATCGCTAAGGCGGTTTAGGGTTATATCAAGGTTACGGTCTGAATAGGTTGAGTCTTTGCGGAGGAAAATATGGTAATCGATAGTTTTGGGCCGGAACAGTGGCTTTTTAGCCTGGGGGTAAAAATAGATAGCCCCGCTGTAGGTAGTAGTATCATACACAATTGTAGAACCTGTAGGTTCGTAGCCCAGGTTAACCGTCATATTACCTAACTTGTAATGAATGTGGCGGCCTTCGGCAAGGCTATCCTCGCCCGATTTACCTGTAACCACTTGTGGGTTTTTGATGATAAACGATACAGTAACCTTTTTTCCACCTTTGTTGGTATCGGCTACTACTTTTACAAATTCATTATTAAAGAAGTAATAGCCTTTGCTTTTTATAAGGTTTGATAAACGGTCCTGTTCGTCAGAAAGGGCATCAGTATCAAAATGTGTGCCCACAAAAACAAGTTTGTCTTCTTCATCTCGGTTTAGTATATGTTGCAGGGCGGTATCAGTAGCTACGTATTTAATGGTATCGACAATATATTGGGGGCCAGCCTTTATGTTGTAAAATACATTAACCCTTTTATTGCGCATTTCTGTAGCAGAATCTTTTACGGTGGCAAAAAAGTAGCCGTTGTTGAACATGTAT
>JAIYEJ010000270.1 GCA_027487055.1 Methylotenera sp.
GAGCTTAAACTGCTCGTCATTTAAATACTGGCGCATTTTTGCGGGTGCGCGATTGATATCAGTCGGGCGAATAGCCTCATGTGCTTCTTGCGCATTTTTAGATTTGGTTTTATACATAATGGGCGATTTTGGTAAATAATCAGCCTCAAAATTTTTCTTCACGTATTCGCGAATACTCATTACTGCTTCGGTTGCTAAACTAAATGAATCGGTGCGCATGTAGGTAATTAAACCAACCGTGCCAGAGCCAATATCCACGCCCTCGTAGAGCCCTTGTGCGACGCGCATCGCGCGGCTTGTGGTAAAGCCGAGCTTACGAACGGCTTCTTGTTGTAGTGTGGACGTGGTAAATGGAGCTGCAGGGCTGCGACTACGCTGCTTTTTCTCCACTCTAGAAACTGTCGTTTTGCCTGCACTTGCGAGTAATAACTTGCCGACGATATCAGCATGCTGGTCATGGTTTTTAACAGTAAATTGTTCAACTTTTTCACCGTTAAGTTGGATTAACTTTGCGCTAAATTTATGCGCCAATTTAAGTGCATCGAGGTGTATGCTCCAATACTCTTTGCTGACAAACGCTTCAATTTCTAATTCACGCTCTACAATTAAGCGCAAAGCAGGGCTTTGTACGCGGCCTGCGGATAAGCCTCTACGGATTTTTTTCCATAGCAGTGGCGATAAATTAAATCCGACCAAATAATCTAGGGCTCGACGCGCTTGCTGGGCATTCACCAAACTCATTGCAATATCACGCGGGTTGTCGATAGCGTGCTTAACAGCAGTTTGGGTGATTTCGTTAAACTCTACACGTTTAAGCAGTTTGTTTTTTAGTAACTTTTTCTCGCTAAGTATTTCGGCAATATGCCAAGAAATCGCCTCACCTTCGCGATCCGGGTCGGTTGCGAGGTAGATGCTATCTGCACTTTTCACCGCTTTGGTAATCGCATCCATGTGCTTGGCGTTGCGGTCAATCACGTCATACTTCATGGCGAATTGATTGGCTGGATCTACTGCGCCATTTTTAGGGATTAAATCACGTACATGACCATAACTTGCCAATACTTCGAAATCATTTCCGAGATATTTTTTGAGTGTTTTGGCCTTAGAAGGCGATTCTACAATCAGTAATTTGGACATTTAAACCTTGAATTGAGAAGCGAGTAATTTTGATTTGACTAGATAATAGCAAGCTAATCAGTAACAAGACAACATGTTTAAAAATAAAATATATAAAACTTAATAAGATTAATTGCGCAAAAACTCGATGCGCGACCCTTCATGGCTCGCTAAACTCAATGCTGCGCCTTCATTTGAAATATCCCCAAATAGCGGGTCCTCATCATCTGTATTGGATTGACTTAAGCTTTTAAAATCATACAAATTAAAATCTGCCAAATGCGAGGGCTCTACATTGGTAATTGCGCGGAAGATATTATTAACGCGCCCTGGTTGCTCATGCTCCCATGCGTTTAACATATCTTTTACTTTTTGCCGTTGCAAGTTTTCTTGGCTGCCACACAAATCACAAGGAATAATCGGAAAGTTCATTTGCCTTGCGTAGCTAGCGATATCTTTCTCGCTACAATAGGCAAGCGGTCGTATGACTACATTTTTTTTATCATTTGTGGCAAGTTTTGGCGGCATGGCTTTCATTTTTGCGCCGAAAAACATATTTAAGAATAAGGTTTCAACGATATCGTCACGGTGATGACCAAGGGCTATTTTATTTGCACCCAACTCTTTTGCTGTTGTGTAAATAATTCCGCGGCGTAGCCGAGAACATAGGCTACAGGTAGTTTTGCCTTCAGGAATTTTTTCTTTTACAACTGAATAAGTGTCTGCCTCAACAATGCGATATTCAATACCTAATTTTTCAAAATAGGAAGGTAAAATATCTGCAGGAAAGTTAGGTTGTTTTTGGTCTAAATTCATTGCGATAAGTTTAAAGTTTATTGGCGCACGTTCTTGCAAAGCAAGTAGTATCATTAACATGGCATGACTATCCTTGCCGCCACTCATACACACTAATACGGTATCGCCTTCCTCAATCATGTTGTAATCGCCAATTGCTTTGCCAGTGGCGCTAATCAAGGTGTTTCTTAACTTAATAAAGTTATTAGAGTGGTTGTCAGGTAAATGTTTAATCATATATAAGGGCTTACAAATTCAAACTTCGTCCGCCGTCTACTGCAAGCACATGGCCCGTTATAAATGGGGCATCAGCAATTAAAAACTTAACAGCTTTAGCAACATCATTTCCTTCGCCAATGCGCTTTAAGAGTGTTTGCGAGATCACGCGTTGCCGATAAACCTCATCAAATTGTGGATTATCATCGGGCCATAACACAGGGCCAGGTGCGACTGCATTTACGCGTACATCTGGGCTAAGCTCGTGCGCAAGCGATTTTGTAAGTGTGACTAGACCAGCTTTAGAGACGCTGTACACAATATAGCCTTTTTTAGGGCGTTCAATATGCATATCCGTAATGTTCACAATACAGCCATTGGTTTGGCGTAAGGCAGGGGCTGCAGCCTGACTTAAAAATAAAGGCGCTTTCAAGTTACTACCCATGAGGTCTAGCCAGTTTTCTTCATTAATTTGGCCAAGTTCGGTACTGTAATAGCTGGAAGCATTATTAATGAGTACGTCAATCTTACCAAAGTGCTTAACTGTTTTACTTACCAATGTGGGTAACGCCGCTGTATCAAGCAAATCAGCTTGGATAATTTTTACGCTATCTGGGCGGCTAAGATTTAATTCGGTTTGAAGGCCACGCGCTTCAAATGCAGAGCTACGATAATGCACCATTAACTGCGCGCCTTCTGCATGTAGCATGCGGCAGATGGCTGCACCCACACGCTTGGCGCCACCAGTAATTAAAACTACTTTATTATTAAGTGCTTTATTTGATGTTTCTAAATTCAATTTGTACTCACTTTAGTTTCAAAATATTATAATGGGTAATGGCTTCAATACCTACAGGATTGCCCACTCCAGATGCAGATGCACAATTACGTAGTCAGCAATTGGCGCAAATAATTCAACAAACCATACAAAAATCCAAAGGCTGGATTTCATTTGCTGAGTTTATGCAGATGGCGCTCTACACCCCAAGTTTGGGGTATTACAGTGGAGGTGCAAAAAAACTTGGGGCTGGTGGTGATTTCGTTACCGCGCCAGAAATATCCCCTTTATTTGCAAAAACACTTGCTCAGCAAGCCGCGCAAGTGCTGTTAACTACACAAGGTGATATTTTAGAATTTGGGGCTGGTACAGGTAAGTTAGCCAGAGATTTACTGTTGGAATTGCAAGCGCTTGAACAGCTACCAAATCAATATTTTATTTTAGAAGTAAGTGATTACTTGCGCCATGTTCAGGTTGAATATTTGCAAGAACAATTATCAGATGCGCTATTTAAGCGCTTAGTTTGGCTTGAAGCTTTGCCTGCTAGCTTTACAGGATTAGTATTTGGGAATGAGGTATTAGATGCTATTCCTGTACATTTGGTTGTGAATAAGGCGGGAAAGCTACAAGCACGCGGCGTTACCTTTGATGGTAATTTTGTTTGGCAAGATAAAGCGATAAAAGATAAGCCTATAGAAGATAATGATTTATACACTGAACTAAGCGCCTACTCGCTACCCAATGATTACTTAACAGAAATCTGCCCTGCCGCAAATGGATTAATACGCAGTATATCTAGCATATTGAATTGCGGCGCTATCCTCATGATAGATTATGGGTTTGGTGCAGCGGAGTATTATCATCCACAACGAAATCTTGGTACGCTGATGTGCCATTTTCAGCATTTTGCACATACTAATCCGCTCATTTACATTGGTTTGCAAGACATTACAGCGCATGTCAATTTTACTTCGATAGCACAGGCAGGCGTTGCACAAGGTTTAGATTTGGCAGGTTATTGTAGTCAAGCACAATTTTTAATTAATTGCGGCATTTTAGATATCATGTCTGCCGTGTCGCCAAACGACATTTCTATGTATGCGCCTATGGCAGCTGCAGCGCAAAAGTTGTTGTCGC
>JAIYEJ010000356.1 GCA_027487055.1 Methylotenera sp.
AGGTTATCGCTTAGGGCAAATTCAAACACCTGCTTAATCCACGCCCTTGTTTGCTCCATTAGCTCGAGAGCTCCTCGCTTTTGCATAATCATTAAACATTTTCGCACCATTTGATTATCAATTTCTTTTATAGGGTACTTACCGAGTACCCCATATACGTTTGCATTAAACGTCTGTTTAATTTTTGTGTAGCTAGCAGGGGCTAAAGTACGTTGTTTAATTGCCAGCCAATCGTTAGCTACGTCCTCAAATATATTGCTAGCATCTTTAGCCTTTTGTTGCTTCAGCAATTTGGCCTCTATTATCGGGTCTATTTGCTCGACTTTTACCTTCTTAAGTTTTTCGCGACCAATCTCACGGGCTTCACTTAGCGATAGTGTGGGGTAGGTACCAAGCTGAATAAGTTTAGGTTTGCCGTGCAGGGTAGTACGCAACTGAAAGTATTTACTACCATTAGGGTGCACCAGCAAAAAAAGGCCGCCACCATCTCTTAGTGTGTAGGCCTTATCTTTAGTCTTGGCAGCCTTGATAGTTAGATCATCAAGTACATTTGTTGAAAGTTTTTTCATAAATAACGTATAAAAATAAATTAGTATTGCTTTTATACGTTATTTTATACGTTTTGTAAACGAATAATATAGAATTGCTAAGAATTGAATAGTATATAAATAATATATAACTATTTGAAATTAATATATATTTAGTACTGTATAGAACTTGGAAAAATTATGCTTTGGAGCGGGTGACGGGAATCGAACCCGCGTATCGAGCTTGGGAAGCTAGCGTTCTACCATTGAACTACACCCGCCTAATCTTTGAATTTTACAGTATTTTGCCCATGGCTTAAAAAAATTGATTCCAATAATGCATTAAACCCTGAAGGACAATAATTTTCCGCGTAGAATAGGCTTGATTAATCTGCTAAGATTTTAAGCAATCATGATTAGACTAATCAAATAGGATTAAATGGCGAAAATTTCTATTATTGGCACTGGGTTTGTGGCAGATCTTTACATGAGGTCCCTTGAGACCTACCCGCATATCAAAATCCTAAAAGTGTTTGATCAAAATCCTGCAAGATTAAGCATGTTTACTAAGTTTTGGAATTTAACACCAGCAAGTTCAATAGAAGAGCTTGTATCCCCTGCAAACCCAGAAGACAGACCTGATTTAATTTTAAACCTGACTAACCCTGGCGCACATTACGCAGTTAGTAAGCAGTGTTTAGAGGCTGGTAGAAACGTATATAGCGAAAAGCCATTAGCAACAAAGATGGAAGATGCATTTGACTTGTATGATATTGCAACAAAGCGCGGCCTCATAATAACCTCTGCGCCATGTAGTTACTTAAGCGAAGTAGCACAAACACTATGGCTGGCCATTCGCCAGCAACAAATTGGTACGCCTTTATTAGTCTATGCGGAGCTCGACGATGACTTTATTACGCAAGCGCCTTACAAAAAGTGGTTAAGTGAATCTGGAGCTCCGTGGCCTTATGAAGATGAATTCAAAGTTGGCTGCACATTGGAACATGCAGGTTATTATTTAACGTGGTTAATGATGATTTTTGGCAGCGTTAAAAAGGTGGTGGCAGCCTCAGCGGAGTTAGTAAAAAATAAAATTCCTAATACTGAAATAACGACCCCTGATTTCTCTACCGCTACTTTATTTTTTGAGTCTGGCATGGTAGCTCGCATTACTTGCGGCATAGTTGCCCCACACAACCACTCTTTGCGGGTGATTGGCGATAAAGGTATTTTGGAAATTAACGAAAGTTGGAATAATATTGCCAAGGTAAAAATTCGTAAACGCTTTGTTGTGCGCAGAAAATTGGTAAACAGCCTATTCGCTAGAAGATTTAAAATAAAAGGCAAAACCCACCCTAAAGTACCGCGCCGCGGAGCCGCTGCTATGAACTTTGCATTGGGCCCAGCCGAGGTACTATCAGCAATCGCTGCCGGACACTCTACAACACATCTTGCAGAATTTGCCCTTCATCTTAACGAAGTGACTTTAGCAATACAAAATGCGCTAGATTCAACTGGGGTGCAACTTATGCAAACACGTTGCCCAACACTAAAGCCCATGCCTTGGGCTAAATAACAAATTAAGCTATCGGGTAAAACTTATGATTAAATTTGGCTTAATTGGGACTGGTAAAATGGCTGCGGTCATCATGGATGCATTTAAACATTTGCCAGATGCTAAGGTCATCGCGGTTGCAAGTGAGTCTGCCGAACGCGCTCAAAAATTTGCACTCAACTTTAATATTCCAACATCTTACGGCACACTTGCAGATTTGTTAAGTGACAAAAATATTGATGCGGTATATATAGCTAATGCTACAGAAAACCATGCTAATGCAACCATTTTAGCTTTAAAAGCAGGTAAAGCTGTGCTGTGCGAAAAGCCAATCGCCACGAACGAGGCCGAATGTAAAGAAATAGAACTTGTAGCAGAGCAAAGTGGTAAACTTTGCATGGAAGCAATGTGGACACATTTTTTACCTGCATATCAACGCATGTTTGATTTATACCATGATACAAGCTTAGGTAATCCAATACATTTGTATGCAGACTTTGGCTACACCGCCAATAAAGAAACACAGCCACGCTTATTTGCCAAATCACCAGGTAGCGGTGTGTTATTAGATCGCGGTGTTTACCCTATTGCTTTATCTATTAAACTATTTGGTCCAGTAGAAAGCATAAGCGCAAATATTTTATACAACAATGAAGGTATAGACATTCATGCCAATTTGCTTTTACAGCACAAAAATGGCTGCTATTCGCAATTAAGCACA
This sequence comes from Methylotenera sp., assembly GCA_027487055.1. Taxonomy (GTDB): domain Bacteria; phylum Pseudomonadota; class Gammaproteobacteria; order Burkholderiales; family Methylophilaceae; genus Methylotenera_A. The sequence goes on from JAIYEJ010000356.1 coordinate 2,804, forward strand.
TCAATAGCTTCTTTGTTGCAAAACAGAGCTGTTTTATCTTTTAGTAATGGCTGCGTAAGTTTGGAACCACCTGTGATAGGCGCAGAAACGCTTAGTTTATCTCGTTTCACACCACATATCACACCACAAGCCAGCTCACCAAGTTTTAAAGCTAAAATTAAGGATAAATTAAGGCAATCATCTTTGTTTCGCCGCATTAATAGCAAAAAAAATGCTGGTAAGCGCGAATACCATCATTTTGGCAAAAATCAATATTTACCTGTACTACAACATTTTTCTGCCTTATATTCAGCTGGGGCAAAACAAAGCGATGTGATACCACTTAGCTTCTCTTATAATGTATTGCACGTGATTGAACTGGCAAAAGAATCATCTAGAGCCAGCTTCTAAATTTAAGGCCATAAGTTTGAAAATAGCGTATTTAATGAATTCTTACCCTATGACTAGCACGACATTTATCCGTCGTGAAATAGAAAGTCTTGAATTGCTAGGATTAGAAATTAAACGCTTTGCAGTGCGACATTGGGGTGAAAAGTTGGTAGATACAATGGATATTGCCGACCAAGTTCGCACGCATTATTTACTAACTGGTAACTCGCTAGCGCTATTAACATCATTCTTCACAACCATTTTATTAAACCCTTTAGGCTTTTTACGGGCTTTTAGTTTATGGATTAGCGTTTGCAAAAATTCTGGTAACCTTTCTGTTAAGCATTTTGCCTACTTATTACAAGCAACCTATTTTCACAGGCTTTGTAAGCAAAATAACTTAACCCATGTACACACCCATTTTTCTACCAATGCAACCACAGTCGCTATGATTGCCAAACAAATGGGCGGGGCGAGCTACAGTTTTACCGCACATGGGCCAGACGAATTTGTAGATCCAACAGCGTTAAGTATGCATTTAAAAGTGCAACATGCTGCTTTTGTGGTGGCAATTTCTAACTATTGTCGAGTGCAATTGGTGCGGTTTAGTAGCTATGACTATTGGGATAAAATTATCATCTCACATTGTGGTTTGCATGTAGATGACTTTACGCCGAATTATGAATTTGACGCAGAAAATCAATCTTTGGTGTGTGTAGGCAGAATTTGTCCGCAAAAAGCGCAATTGCTTTTCCCCCCAGCCTTAGCACAACTGAAAAGCGAGTTTCCCAATATGAAATTACATTTTATTGGCGATGGCGAATCTCGCACTGTACTTGAGGCGGCCATAGACAAATATAATGTTAGAGACATGGTAGTTTTACATGGTTGGAAAGCCAATACCGAAGTACGAGAAATGCTCACAAAAAGTCGTGCATTACTTTTACCAAGCTTTGCTGAAGGCTTGCCTGTTGTGATTATGGAATCGTTTGCGTTAGGCAGGCCTGTAATATCTACTTATATTGCTGGCATACCCGAATTAGTAGATGAAACATGCGGCTGGATGATACCTGCAGGCTCGATTGACCATATTGCTAGCGCAATTAGAAGCGCACTTAAAACAAGCCCAGCCACATTGGCAAAAATGGGTAAAGAAGGACGCAAACGCATAGAAGCCGAGCATAATCTAAAAACGATAGCGCCAGTGCTTTACAATCAATTTTCTAAAATCATTCAAGACCAGTCAACTCAACACTAGCATATTCAACTCTTGCCTATTCAACACTTTCTACTGTGATTTCGCGCGTATCGCTATTGCCATTGGCATCCACCACACGCAATCCATATTTACCAAGATGAGGTGGTAACCAGCTCATGGTTTCACTAGGTTTGGTTTGGCCAATTAAAGCATTATCAGCAAACCAATATAAATTTCCACTGCTAACGCTAGCTTCTGCCCTTAGTAATAATGGCTCTTGCCGATTAAGGCGCTGTAAATGAATAACGCCGCGCATAGGTGTAATGATATTCAGCGTTTGCTCTTGATTGCTAACACCATTGCATATATCTTCTGGCGGCTTTCGTAGCGGCATACCAGCACGTTTAAAGAGACTCTGCATGTCTGAAGACCAATATTCAAAAACTTGAGGTTTGCTAAATTCGTTAGGCTGACACACCACCAAACCCGTGCGGCTATCTATGTATACTGTGCGGTGCAAAGTACTGATTTTAGCTGGAGATTTACCTGGTATAAACCAAGCTTGCGAGGTCAATGGGCATTCTTTATCAGGCAAATCTCCACTGGCGGCACATATAGTAACACGTTGCAAGTTAGCTGGCTGTCTGGTCACAAAAGCGCCTTCATCTTGATGCTGCGCGCGCAGTGCATCCACAATGCGCATGAAAAGCGGAGCTGCAGTTTCTATGCCAATCAGTGCAGGGTTACTTGCACCATCAAAATTGCCAACCCACACAACCAGCACATAACGTCCAAATACGCCAGCCGTCCAAGCATCTCTAAACCCCCACGATGTGCCAGTTTTCCAAGCAATTGCAGGGCGTGCCTCAGTAAAAGTATCTGGCCGAGGCGTTCTACGTAACATGTCTAAAACGATGTAAGCGGCTTCATCACTTAGTAAGCGGATTGGTGCTTGATGTTGACTCTTTTGTAAATATTGCAGCTCACGCCATTCTCCATGATTTGGCAAAATGGCATAAAGCTGCGCGAGTTCTTCCATGGTCACTTCGCCGCCGCCCAATACCAACGCCAAACCATAATGCTGCTCGCTTTGCATTTTTTGAATATGTGCTAGTTTTAAAAAGTCGTACAAGCTGGGTTTGCTTAATTTCGAGGCTAAGCTCACTGCAGGAATATTTCGGCTTCGAATAAGCGCATCTTGCGCAGATATTGGGCCATTAAAACGGCCATCAAAGTTTTCTGGTGTAAAAACGCCAAAATTACTCGGCGCGTCTTTTAAAATTGATGCAGAATGAATCAAGCCTTGGTCAAGCGCAAGCGCATAAATAAAGGGTTTAAGCGTAGAACCGGGTGATCGCTTACCCAGCACACCGTTCACTTGGCCTTCAATCCCAAGGTTATGATAATCAGCTGAACCCACCAACGCTTTAACTTGCATCGTGGTGCTATCGATTAATAATGCACTGGCGTTATTTATGCCTACATCTTGCCGAGATTTAACATACTTTGTTAATACACGCTCTAGGGTTTGTTGCATGGACAAATCGAGCGAGCTGTTCACAACATAACCTGTTTCGTTTCGCAGCACATATTCTGCAAAATGTGGGGCAGCAAAAGCTAAGTTTTTGCGATTTTTAAATGGCAGATTAAGCGCAAGCGTGCTTAGTTGTGCTGCATCTTGCGAGTTGTCTGCCAACCATAATTTTGCAAGCCTTGCGCGCGCAGTAATCAAGCTTTGAGATGGAAGGCTGTCTCCTGCCAACCTTTTATTAGGATTTTGCGGTATGACTGCTAAATTAATCGCTTCATTGACTTTAAGTTGTAAAGCGGGTTTGTGCAGATAAACAAGGCTCGCTGCGCCCACACCTACAATATTGCCACCATAAGGCGCATAGTTTAAATAGGCCTCTAAAATTTCACGCTTGCTA
>JAIYEJ010000132.1 GCA_027487055.1 Methylotenera sp.
TACTAGGCGATATATTACTGGCTGCGGCTTCTTTCATGATTCGTCTCCATTGTTGATATATTGAAAGAAGTGTTTCTCTTTCATATAAGATGGATGAAAGTGCGCAGTTATCTGTATAAAAATCTAATCGAATTATCTGGTAGCTTTTATTACGATTGAGCGTTATGTAGATTTAAAAAAAATCCCACATACCATTAGGTATGAGGGTGCGCGTTACATTGAAAATTGAGTTAGAGGAGTTTTGTTACGTTCAAGCAAATGGAAGAGCTAAAGGCGGCAAAGGAACTGTTGAGGATGGAATATCATTTATTTTAATAAGTAAATTCGAGGTTAGATGATTAATTTCTAATTGATATTATCAAATCCAATAATTGATACAGACCCTATTTTAAATTAACAAACTAGCTGTTAAAACTCATCTTTAATATCGAATCAAACGTCAATGCACTATTTGATAATGAGGTTTTGCAATAAAGAATTATCAAATTATTTTTAATATAAAAATAATCAACACATATTAGATAAATATGAATTCCAACAAACATAGTTTTTAAATGACTGGATATGACAATGAATAAACATTTACTCTCAAAAATAGTAAATTCTATTAATGATCTGAGCATTAAAAAAAAGTTTGTTCTATTAGGGTTAATTACCTTAATTCCGATTCTTATTTTAATGTCAATTAATATTTTCCGCTCAAACGCAGATATCCACGTTACACAGCTTGAACGTGAAGGAATCGTCTATTTAAATCCAATTAGTCAATTAGTTAATAATATACAAAAACATAGAGGCATGACAAATTCATACCTAAATGGAAATAAAGATATGTACAAAAAAATTGTCGATAATGAGCGTGATGTGGATATCATAATAGGTCAAATCGACCTGATTGATGATTCAATGGGAGTTGAATTAGGTACTACAGAAAAATGGAACAACATTAAATCAAAATGGATAAAGCTTAAAATAGAATCAAAAGCATTAAGCCCTCAAGAAGTTTTTAAAGAGCACTCCGTGTTTTTGGATAGTTTAATTGAATTTAGTTATCAAGTGGCAGATGCTTCCACATTATCGCTAGATCCGCAATTGGCGACATATAATCTAATCGATTTAACGTATTTAAAAACTTTAAGAATTATCGAAAACATGGCAAAGATCAGAGGGGTGGGTACAGGTGTAGCCTCTAAAAAAGCTATTACTCAAGATGAAAAATTGCAACTTATAATTTTATCAGAACAGCTTGAGGATTCATTAAAGAATATTGAACATCATAAATTAGTGCTGTCGAATTATGAAGAAATTGATCAAAAAGCTAAACCATCAATTAAAAAGCTTGAGCAGTCAATCAAAAAACTTATCGCCACTGTAAAAATATCTTTTGTTGATACAAAGGAAGTCAACCTAGATGCAACTCAATACTTTGAATTGGTAACTGATAACATATCCAAAGCTTACACATCGTTTAATGAATTAGGTACACTTATAGATGATGAATTAGCGACTAGATTAGAGACTCAACAATATGAGCTGTATAAAGTTTTAGGAATTACAGCGCTGACTATACTAACAGTTACTTTTCTTCTTTTTGTAATTTCTACAAATGTTACAAATGCGGCAATCCATATTAAAGAAATGATGAGTAACTTAGCTCAAGGTAAATTTAATGATACTGATTCGGGTGATAAATATCCAAAAGATGAAATGGGAGAAGTCATTAGAAGCATTCAGTCACTTGAAAGTACCCTTAAAGACATAATAGAGTCAATAAACAATGTCAGCAAGCAACACGAAGCTGGAAATATTGATATTGAGATTGACGCGAACCAATTTAGTGGTAGTTACGCAGATGTCGTTGAAGGAATTAATAAAATGGTCGCAGGGCATTTAGAAATGAGCAGAAAGGCTCTTGCATGCGTTAAAAGTTTTGGTGAAGGTGACTTAAGTGCAGTCTTAGAACAGTTTCCTGGTAAAAAATCCTTTGTGAATGAAGCCATTGAACAAGTGCGTACGAATATAAACGCATTGGTTGAAGATGTGGGCTTGTTGTCCATAGCTGCTCTAGAAGGTAAACTTAACATCCGTGCAGATGCTAGCCGCCATCAAGGTGAATTCAAGAATGTGATTGAAGGTGTAAATGCAACTTTAGATGCAGTGATTGGCCCATTAAATGTTGCTGCAGATTATATGGATAAATTCGCAAATGGAGTAATTCCATCTGCTATTCAAGAGAACTATAACGGCGAATTTAACCAAATTAAAGAAAATATTAACTCTTGTGTTTTTGCACTTAATTTATTAGTAAAAGATACTCATAAGTTATCAGAAGCAGCTGCTAATGGTAATTTGTCAATGCGCGCAGATGCTAGCAAACATTGGGGGGATTACAATAAGATTATTGAAGGTGTTAACAACACATTAGATTCTGTGATTGGCCCATTGAATGTGGCTGCTAATTACGTAGAGCGCATTTCACAAGGTGATATTCCAGAGCGTATTACAGATCACTATAACGGTGACTTTAATACGATTAAGGA